>CAZZHU010000222.1:0-5576 GCA_964654045.1 uncultured Leptospirales bacterium | reverse complement strand
GACGGCGCAATAAGATCGGTTCCGCGGGGTATTATGATCGCCGTCGCCGAAACGATGGGATTGGACGGTGTCGCCTGGTCCTGTACATTCACTACCGTAAGCTGGTATGGCTGATTCGAGAGTGCTGTCCCGAATGTCAGGTCCACCTGGGCCTGGTTTCCAATGGACCGTGTTGCCGTGGTCGGCTGTGAGCTTGCCGATGCTGATGCGGAGTATGTCACATTCGTCAGGTTCTCCGTTATGGTTATGCTGCCGTCCGAGCCATAGGTGCGCGAAACCAGCTCAACCCTGTTTTCATACGCCCAGGTGCTGATGTTGAAGTAATAGTTGCAGTAGGCCCGTATCGGCGAGTTCGCGTCTGCGTTGATCGCGCTGGCGATTGAATAGGCGATAAGTGTGTTCGACGACGCATCTCGGTCGAATTCCCTGCTGGCCAGGTTCTCTGCATCCTTGGCCGTGATGATTATCGAGTCAGTGCCTGTAGAGCTGTCGGTTACGCTCACCTGCAGTGTCTCATCAAGCGCCGGTGTGCCTGTCACGGTGATAGTGGCCGTGCTAAGGGTTTCCACCGTATAGTTTGCCGGTGCTTGGGAAGTTGTCAATTCAACGCCTTCATTGAAGTAAACGCGCACACTGGTCGTGGTCCGTGCTATGGCGTTCAGTATGTTCGGCGGCGTGTTGTCGGTTCCGATGCCGGCGAATAGCGCCGTGTTGCTCCCCGAGATGGTATTGTTGGTGCTGTCCTTCACCCCCGTGACCGTAACCGTGTAGTTGACATAGAGCTGGGAAGAGGTTGTGAGCACCACCTCGTTGGAATTCGGGTCCGGGTTCCGCACTGCTTCGGTAATGGTCAGTGTGGGATAACCGCTGGAAGTAACGGCATAGTTGTCTATGTTCTGCGCCGTGGTGATGTCGAGCGGTTCGGACAGGACAACCTTGATGCTGGTGTTGCTTAACGCTACCGCGGACGTGACCGTGGGGAGGCCGTCGCCCTGGAAGTCGACCTTTTCATACCCTGCGTCAATCGTGATATTATCATCATCAGCATGGAAGGTGCCGGTTGCAACCTGTGCGGTATAGATCTGCTGGAGCATTGCGGCAGACAGGTTGAGCTGGACTTGTGTGAAAGGACCAGTGGTAGTGTCGATAATTGCCGCCGTACTGATAGTGAGACCGGTGATTGTATAATTCGTCGCAGTCTCCGCAGCGGTTCGATCACTCTCTTTTATTGGTTCCGAGAAGGTTAAAATTACGCTATAAATCCCATTCGCCTGGGCCCGGGCCAGGGCCGGCGGGCCGTTGCCGATGAAGTAGCCCTTGGTGTCAGTGGCTACCTTATTGCCGTTGGAGTCGGTGACATTGTTTATCGTTACGGTATAGTTGATTCCCTGTGTTTGTCCGGCGGTTACAAGCGTTACAATCGAATTATCATAATCGTCGCGGATTGCTGAGCTGATCGCAAGCGAGCAGGCGTAATTGGTGGATGTCTCGGCCGTGGTTTCGTCCACAGGTTCGGTAAATTTGACGCGCACCGATGTCGTAGATGCGGAGCTGATCATCGAAACCTTCGGACGCGCGTCGCCGGCGAAGGTTTTTTCATCATACACGGGGTCTATTTCATTGCCGGCAGCGTCCTCCACGCCGGCAACCTGTATCGTATAATTGGTGGCGGCCATGTCTTCTGAAAGGGTTAGTTCAACGAGTGTCAAATCAGGTGTGCCGTCAGGGTCTCTCGTGGCGCCAGAAATACTGATAGCGGGGGATATTGTGTAATTACCCCCGGTTTCAGCTGAAGATTCATCCACTTCCTCCGTGAAAACGATCCTTACTTTGTTTGTTTTAGTGGCTGTGACGCTTACGATCCGCGGCGCGTCCTGCGAGCCGAGGAAATTGCCGTTGTAGGCCGTTTCGAGGGCGTTCCCGGCCCTGTCTTCTATACTGGTCGTTATCGTGATTTCATAATCGATAAAAGACTGGGGATCTGTCGTGAGCCGAATGACTTTCGGATCGGCATCGGGCGCGGCGCCGGTAATTGTAAGCCCCGGGATGGTATAATTGGCTATGTCCCCCGCCGTTACCAGCGAGACAGGTTCAGAGAATTCCACCCGCACCTGGTCAATGGCCGTGGAGCCGACCGATACCACGGTGGGAGGCGTTGAATCCGTGCCCATCATGACGGCAAGCATGACGAAATCCATCTGGTTGTCGGCGAACAGGTTGCTGAATACCTTGCCGTTACACGCGGTCAATGACAGAACGGTGAACAGCGCCATGATCGATGCTGCCCATCTTTGTTTTATGCGGAACATGTTATACTTTTTATTGTCAGTATCGTGTGTTGTTTTCATGATTTACTCCAGTTTTATGCATCCGGATCATTGAAGTCCCTGTTCGCGACCCTTACTTTTTGACAGGGGCCGGCTCGGTTTTTACTGCCGCCGGCGGCGCTCCGAACCGGTAGGCGAACCCGAGATTCACGGTCATGAAGTCGCCGCGCACCTGTTCAAAGGCCATCATCATGCCGGCCTCGAGAAAAAATTCCATGAATGGTATTGTTTTGTGAACGTATCCCAGTCCCACGCCCACGGCCAGGGTCGGGTCCATGGACGATCCGCCGCCCATGACCGGCGTGATACCGCCGCCGATCTTGAGGTAGGGCCGCACTCCCACGGCGGTAATGAACTGGAGCTTGGTATAAGCAATAACCGGGATCATCATCAGGCTCGTTGATTTGGTGGGATTGTACAGGAAGCCCACGCTCAGACCGAAGCGGACCTTGAAGATTTCCGGCTTCATCGGGATGCCGACGTCGGTGAAGAGAAACGCCCCGTAACCGAGCTGGACCTTGGACGCGATCTTCCCGACCGGAAGGGCGATGCCCGGCATCAGGCCGATGGTCGGCTGTATCTGGGACAGGAGGTTCTCTTCTTCATCACCCCCCCGCAGTTTGAGGTCCTTGCCCTTCTTTTTTTTCTTTTCCAGCTTATCCACCAGTTTCTGCTCATCCGGCTCCAGCACCAGGTCGCGGATGAAGATCGCCTTGATGACGCGCATCTGCCTGGTATCCGGGTCCTGTATGGTGATCTCTTCGTCGGTCCGGTCTATGAGCTTGCCTTTGACCGTTGCCCCGGAGCGGAGCACGATGGTTGCGGCATAAGAATAAGCGCTGAGGAATAGAATACCCAGGATCGTCAAACAAAACCTTTTAAAGGTTGTTTTCATATTTGTCGTCCCTCCGGATATGTGTTCATAGCTGTAATATGCTCACCTGTCGTATCATAATCTTTAAATAATTGCACTTATTGTGATTTATACCCATTAATAATTAAATATCCATATATAAAAAATTGAATAATTATATTCATCTATATAATCCATAAATTGCATACTTAAAATAAGCATGGTTTTGTATTTTAGCAATAACTGAAATGATGATATAATTGTAGGGATTTTCCCTATTTATTTGTAGGATTATATAACAGGAAAAACGCTTGTTTATGTCATATCATATCTTCCTGTTGAGGGGCGGCTATAATGGATATGAGTAAAATTTTCTTGCAACATCCATCAATTTTGATTATTACGTATTCATACGATCCGTGAATATAAGGAGAAAAGTATGAAAAAGCGTGTCTCCCTTCTGTTTATAATTCTCCTCTCCTTTTCATGCGCCGCTCCCGATTCCATGGCCAGGGTGAAAGAATCGAACCTGGCCGGCTCATGGTACCCTGCCGACGCCGGCGAGCTGGCGAAGCAGATCGATGCCATGCTGGCTAAAGCCCCGCTGGCTAAACCGTGCAAAGATCCCCTGGCCCTTATCCTTCCCCACGCCGGGTATATCTATTCCGGGAAAACCGCCGCGGCAGGCTACCGTGTTATCGGCGCCACGGGCAAAAGCAATTTACAGCCGAAGCTGATCGTCATACTGGGGCCGTCCCATTACACCGCTTTTCGCGGCTGTTCCCTTATCGATGTCGATTATTATGAAACTCCCCTGGGAAGGGTAAAGATCAACCGGGATGCTGCCGCGGCCCTTTCGCGGGACTCCCTTTTCAAAAAAAACGCCCCTGCCTTTGAGCGGGAGCATTCCATAGAGATCCATCTTCCCTTTTTACAGAGGATATTCGGCGGCAGGCTGTCAAGGGATGTCCAGGTCCTTCCGGTTCTCGTGGGGGATATGGATGACGGCGAAGCGAAAAAGGCGGCACGGAAGATCGCGGAAGCAACGGCCCGCTATAATCCTTTCTTCATTATCAGCACCGATTTCACCCACTATGGCCCGAATTTCGGATACGAGCCCTTTAAGAATCTTGGGGGTCAGAGCAACGCGTTAAAGTTGAAGGAGCTTGATAGCGGCGCCGTTGACCTGATTATAAAGAGGGACCTTGCCGGCTTTACCGGCTATTGCGACAGGACCGGCATCACCATCTGCGGCAGGAACCCCATCCGTATCGCCCTGGCCCTGCCTGTTGCCGGCTACAGGGCTGAAAGGATGGCCTATGACACGTCGGGGAACATCACCGGCGATTACACGAATTCGGTGAGCTATGCCGCTGTATTGATCAGCGGGAAGCTTGAAGCGCCCGCCCTCGGAAACAACGAAGCATCGTTCCTGTCGGAAAAAGATCGCAAGTTCCTGCTGAAGGCGGCCCGGGACAATATCGCCTCATGGCTCAAAAAGAGGAGGGGGATACGGTTCTTCCCCACGGACGTGCCGCCGGCCCTGCTGGAAAAGAGGGGCGTCTTCGTGACCCTGAAGAAGCGCGGTGAGCTGCGGGGCTGCATCGGCTATATTAGCGGGTTGAAGCCCCTTCTCCAGGCGGTGCTGGATAATTCCTACAACGCGGCCTTCAAGGACCCGCGCTTCGGGCCCGTCACGGCCGATGAGTTCCCGGCGATAACTATCGAGATATCCGTGCTTACGGAGCCTGTCCCGGTGAAGTCCGTTGAGGAGATACAGGTCGGGAGGGACGGCCTCATCATGGAGAGGGGGCCCTACCGGGGCCTCCTCCTGCCCCAGGTGGCGGTCGAGCAGGGATGGGACCGGAAGACCTTCCTCGACCAGACCTGCCTCAAGGCCGGGCTCCCGGCCGGGGCGTGGAAGGACGGTGAAACGAGGATACTGCGCTTCCGGGCCATTATCTTCGGAGAGGAGCGGAAATGAAAAAGGCACGACAAGAATTGATGGTGCGGCGGGAGTTCCTGGCCAGGAGCGGGCAGGGGCTCTGCCTCGCGGCCCTGGGGGGCGTCGGCGTCAGCGGCTGCTCTGACACGTACTGCCAGTCCGCGAAGGAATATTACCTGAAGCCGGCGAAGATGTGGAGGAAGCTCGATGGCGGTGCGGTACAGTGCCGGCTCTGCCCCAACGGCTGCCGGCTTGATGACGGCGACCGGGGCGTCTGCCGCGTGCGCAAGAACATCAAGGGGGCCCTGTACACCATGGTCTATTCACGCATCGCCGCGGCCCACGTTGACCCGATCGAGAAGAAGCCGCTCTTCCATTTCCTCCCCGGGTCAACGGCCTATTCCGTGGCCACGGCCGGGTGTAACATATCCTGCCAGTTCTGCCAGAACTG
>CAZZHU010000221.1:0-5610 GCA_964654045.1 uncultured Leptospirales bacterium | reverse complement strand
TGATAAAACAGTGAAGTTTCTTGAGAATGAGAAGAAAGTCACTGTGAAATAGCCGGTTTCCGTGACGAGCATTAATGACAAGTTGCAGGCGCGGATTCATAACAGCGCTTTCATCTGGTCGCTCATTATGACAAGCACACCATTATAGAACTGGAACGATTTTATGATACAAGCGGAAGGAGCTAATAAGAATTCTAAAAGTAGATCAGCGATAATCTGCCTGGCGGCATACGGCGCAGCCCTTGCCGCTGCTGTGGCGGTTGTTCTGCTGATGAAGGATTTTAATGATATCGCAACGGCTTTATGCGCCGACTTGGCCGCCACAGTAGTGATTTTTATATTCAGTGCGGGATTTAACAACTCGAGCATGTACGATCCCTACTGGAGCGTTGCGCCGCTGCCCATCGGGATATTCTGGCTCCTGGCCGGGGAAGGGAGCGGATTCAATGAGAGGGGCGTGGTCGTCCTGCTCCTGGTGGGGGCATGGGGGGGTAGGCTTACTTACAACTGGTACCGGCAGTGGAAGGGGCTCGTGCACGAAGACTGGCGGTATAACGATTTCAGGAATAAAACCGGCCGCTTCTACTGGCCCGTCAGCTTTCTCGGCATTCATTTATTTCCGACGGTGATGGTTTTCCTCGGCTGCCTTTCGATGTATCCGGTCATGAGCGCCGGGTATGCTGATCCGTGGTTTCTTGATGGCGCGGCCCTCATCGTCACCGGAGGAGCCATTGTCATAGAAGCAGTAGCGGATAAGCAGCTCAACAGGTTCGTGAAAAGCAACCCGCCGAAAGATGCAGTCATGTCCTCCGGTTTATGGGCATACTCCCGGCATCCGAACTATTTCGGTGAAATCTCTTTCTGGTGGGGGCTTTTCATCTTTTCCATGGCTGCAGACGGTTTTCACTGGTGGACAATAATCGGTCCCCTTGCCATTACCATCATGTTCCTTGCGGTCAGCATCCCGATGATAGAGAAGAGGATGTTAAGCCACAGGCCCCATTACGCGGAACACCAGAAGTCCGTATCGATGCTGGTGCCATGGTTCCCTAAAAAGTGACTGATCTTACTTCAGCATATTCAAATAGATAACATCTATCATATTTTCCCCGCCGCCTCTGGCGGCGGGGAAAATATGAACAGCCCCCTTTTTTTTTCGTAAATTTACTTGACACATAAACGGTGTTTGTAACAGTAAACAATGTTTACATAATCATTGGTATTTATGACTTATATATCATTGACAGTAATTGGACGGTTACTTAAACTGGTTTAATTGAACAAATGCAAGATGAGTGTATAGCTATGATAAGTGTAATGGAAAAAGAATCGATCAATAGTGAATCAACATATGATCTTGGAAAGTTCTTTTACCCTGAAAGCCTTGTGGTTATCGGGGTATCGATCAAGCGGCTGAACCTCGGACAGATAATACTTACCAACAATCAACGCATTGGTTGCAAAGCGCGCATATATGGCATTGGCAAGGAAGCCGGTGACCTCAACGGCGTTCCCGTATTTGAAGATGTAAAAGACCTGCCGGAAACACCGGATGTGGCTATCATAATTACACCCGCGAAAACCATTCCCGGCGTAATGCAGTCCTGCGCCGAAAAAGGAATTAAATACGTAGTCATTGAGTCAGGCGGTTTCAGCGAGTATTCCAGCAACAGCCGCTCCCTGGAAGAGGAAGTGCTGTCAATCGCGCGGAAGAACGGCATGCGCATAATCGGGCCCAACTGCATAGGCACCATCTGCCTGGAGCACCGGTTAATGATGCCCTTCGTGTTTTCCCAGGACAGCGCGGTCCAGATAGGACAGGTCTCAATTGTGACGCAGAGCGGCGGCGTCGGCGACACACTCCTCAAGATCGTCACAGAGAACCATATCTTTTTCAATAAATTTATCGCGGTGGGAAACAAGCTGGACCTTGACGAGGTGGATTTCCTGGAATACCTGATACAGGATGAAAGCACCAAGGCCATCATCATGTACCTTGAGGGATTTTCCCGGGGACGGGCCTTCTATGAAGCGGCGATGAATTCGCCCAAGCCCATTATCGTTTACAAGTCAAACCGCTTCCCGATGAGCGCGAAAATAGCCCAGTCCCACACCGCGGCCCTTTCAGGGAGTGACGAGGTGGTGAGCGCGGCCCTTGGCCAGGCGGCGGCGATCCGCGTAAACAGCGAGGACGAGCTGATGGTTGCGGCGAAGTCGCTGAAAATGCCGCCGATCAGGGGAAAACGTCTCGCGGTGCTTTCGCGGTCCGGCGGTCATGCCGTGGTCACGGTGGACGCCTGCGCCCAATACGGATTCGAACTGGTCGAGTTTCCGGAAGAATTTTTAAAGAAGATCGGCACCCTCTACAATACCAACGTCATCGCGCACCAGAACCCGCTGGACCTGGGAGAGATATTCGACTACACGATATTCACCAGGATACTGGAGGAGACCATAGCGCTGGACGGCATAGACGGAATCATATTCAACCACTGCTACCAGTCGAGCTATGAAGCGAAGATGTCGCGAACTTTTTTAAACGGCGTCAGTGAACTGGTTGAAAAGCACCGGCGCCCGGTCGCGATCACCCTCATCTCCGACGCCAGGGAAGTTCTCGATATAACCATGAACCATCCGTACCCGACGTTCACCATGCCGCTGCAGTCGGTGCGGGCCCTCTGGGGCTACCATGATTACAGCCTGCGCAGGGACCGGCGTGACAACCGGGGCGTACCGGAAGAGTACCCGGTGCGGTGGGCGGAGATCGAGAAAATCAGGGACCGCTGCCGTATCGAGGAGAGGATACCTCTCACAGATGAAGCCCTTGATATATGCGCTGCGGGGACCATGAAACCGGTCAGGCATATGGTGATCGGAAGCGCATCGGAAATCAAGGGGACGGATCTGCGCTATCCCGTTGCCGTAAAGCTTCTTTCCAAAGACGCGTCGCACAAGACCGACGTGGGCGGTGTGAAGCTGAATATAGCCGGCGAACGGGAGGCTGAGGCGGCGATTGAAGCAATAACACGCACAATTCATGATAAATCGAAAACGCTTTCAATCGACGGTTTTCTCCTTCAGGAGATGGCGCCCAAAGGAGAGGAGTTTTTCGTGGGAGCGCGCCGGGACGCGTCATTCGGTCCCATTGTCATGGTGGGGCTCGGGGGTGTCTTCATTGAGCTTTTCAAGGACCGGGCTATCAGGATCGCGCCGGTCACGAGGAATGAAGCCGCCGACATGCTGGGCCAGCTCAAAGCCTACCCGATTCTCACGGGATACCGGGGCAGGCCGGCCCTTGACGTGGAGGCCCTCGTGGAATGCATTTGCCGGGTCTCAGGCCTGATCACAGGGGCTCCCTATATCGATGAAATTGACCTCAACCCGGTCATTATTCATCCGCAGGGGCAGGGCGTTTCCATCGTCGATTCCCGCGTTTTTTTCAGGTAATGGGCGCCGGCCCGGTACCGGCTTCCCCCTGATTCAATGTATCCCCGCTCACCGGACATAATGCCGCAGAGGCCGACTCCCCGGTGAAACCTTTCGCCCTCAGGAACAACATTTCATTTCCCGCTCATTAAAAAATATATTGACGTACTTCAAGATAAGTGCCAAATTCTTATTGCCGCAAGGGACGCTTTTATCATGAACCGAGAGGTGCCGGAATGAAGGGAAGATCGGTCTTTAAAGTTCTATTAGCTTCGATTGTTGTTGTCACCGCCGTGCTGCATTTCGTATTAATCACAACGGACGCTTTCTCCAGGGCTGGAAGAGGGGGAAGTTACCGCTCGAGCTCAAGCTCGCGGTCGTACAGTTCCTCGCGATCCTATTCAGGCAGCTCCAGCAGGTCATCCTCAAGCAGCTGGAGCGGTTCATCGAGCCGGTCACGTACCTATATTCCATACGGCTCGACCCATTCGGGCACAAGCACCACTGCCACTACAGACAGTACCACCACGACATCCAGCGGATCAGACTGGATATACGGCCTTATCGGCCTTGTTGTGATATTCGGCAGCATAGGCCTCGTCATATATTTCATTTTCCGGGTATTGAAGAAAGCCTTTACCGGGCAGGGGGCCCAGCCAAGAGCGACTTTTAATGACTCCGCGCCGACGCAATATGAATTCAACCCGGCCCTTGCGGAGAAGCTCAAGGCTGATGACCCGGAATTCTCTCCGGAAAAATTCATGGAAAAGGCGAAGACCATTGCGGAGCGGCTCCAGCAGTCCTGGTCCGACGGCGACATGATACCGGTCAGGAACTACGTGTCGCAGGGTATCTTCAACCGCTTCAGGCTCCAGCTTGAGCTGATGGTCGAGGATGAAGGCGTCAGGAACCTCGTGGCAGATTACAAGGTCATGAAAGTTTCCGCGCTGGCCCTGAGCGCCTCGAAGAGCTACCAAACGGTCCATGTAAGCCTTTTCGCGTCGGCGCGGGACGTAACGGTACCGGCAGGCGCTTCAGAAGAAGAGAAAATGAGGACCCTTGAGGCCGCGCCCAAGGAAGCCTTCACCGAGGTCTACTCCTTTACCAGGAAGCTGGGAGTGAAGACCAATACCAGCAGGGACTGGTTGAAAGGCGAATGCCCCAATTGCGGGTACGTGCCTGATAATTTCAGCGAAAATAACAAGTGCCGGAGCTGCGGATCGATATACAACTCCGGTGAATTTGACTGGGTCCTCTCTGAAATAACACAGCAGGAAGAATGGAAGGATGACTCGTCACGCGATATAGAAGGCCTCGCCGAGCTGGAAGGGAAGAGCCTCTCCATCAACCGCGAGGTCATCGAGGACCGTGCGTCATACCTGTTCTGGCGCTGGGTCTATGCCCGCATCAAGGGCACCTCGGCGCCCCTTGCCCGGGACGCGACGCCGGGATTCATCAGCGGCTTTACGCCAAAACCTCATGAGATGTACGATATCGCCGTCGGGGCCGTGGACCTCATGTCGGTCACCCTTCAGGGCGAGGAGGCGGTCGCCCAGGTGAAAGTCCTCTGGAGCAGGGCAACGCAGAAGGGCGAGGAGCCGTATCACCAGGAGCACCTGTTCACCCTGAAGATGCCGGTGGCCATGAAGAATCCCTACGGCCTGGCGGACCACAGCTGCGATAACTGCGGCGCGCCGCTGCCCGAAACCGACGCGCTGAAGTGCACCTATTGCGGAAGCGATCTCCCGGTCGTGGTAAGCGACTGGCTCCTGGCGAAGATAGATCAGATCGATTGGGAGAAGGGAGAGAGCGCGTAGGAGATACCATGGATACGGCAACGCAGGTTATCATATTCATCGTGGCGCTCCTGTTTTCGAGCGGGTTCCTGGCCCTGATCATCGTGGTGGTACCGGCAATACGGGAGCTGAAGCTCCTGTTCATCGATCTGCAGAAGACGTCCGCGGAGGTCCGTGAGCTCGCCGCGGAAGCGAAAAAGATCAGCGCCAATGTCGAGGGGAAGCTGGAAGGGATTGACGGTGTACTGGCGAATTCCCAAAAGATAGTGTCAAACGTCGGCAAGGCGTATTCGATGCTGAACAATTCGGCCCTGAAAAACGCGGAATGGCTGGCACTGATACCGGCAATCCTGCTGGGTTGGAAAGCGGTAAGTAACATGAAAAGGAG
>CAZZHU010000220.1:0-5614 GCA_964654045.1 uncultured Leptospirales bacterium | reverse complement strand
ATGCCAGGCGGGAGCAGATTTTTCTGCTCTATGGGGCCCATCTGAAAGCTTCATTCTCGGCACGACTCACTTTCGCCGAAGAAGGGAAGAAAAACGGAACCGATCGTTATCTTCAGCTCAGGTCGCACGGCCGGCTCTACATCATGAAATCAATACTCCTCAACTGCGGGGGCACCATCCAGCGAAAAGGAAAGGGCGCCATCTCCGGGTCATTCAACTGCGGCATCAGGTTCTCGCTGCTGCAGCTTTTCACGTTCCAGTTGCGCTACTCGCGGTTCTTCATCAAGCCGGGCAATGCCCTCTATGCGCGCACCTCCCGCCCCGCTGGTTCCATCAGCCGCGGCATGTATGTAAAATCGCCATGCAACATCCTCGCGGGTGAACTGCTGGTCCGCTTTTACGGGTGCCGGTTTTCCATTGAATACCTGCACCAGTTTGCCGGGTCGAGGACCCTCCGGAACAGGATTGAGGCAACCGCGGCCTGCATGTTTTAAAGAAAATGCTTGACACGGGCAGGGGTTTTCTATAACTTAAAGTTAACTTTAAGTTTAAGTATTTGCCATGGACAATGACCGCTTCTCCATCTCCGAGCTCGCCGCGGAACTGCACATCAAGCCGTCGGCCATCCGCTACTACGAGCAGAAGGGCCTCATCAAGCCGGAGAGGACCCCGGGGAACCAGCGTTATTACACAAGGCACAACCGGGCCCGGCTCAAGCTGATCCTCCGCGGGAAGCGGTTCGGCGCCACCCTTGACCAGATTGCCGAAATGATCGGCATGGCCGGTGAAAGCATGAACGAGAAGAGCCAGATTGACACAAGCCTCTGGTACATCGAACAGAAAATGAACGATATCGTCAGGCAGAAGAACGAACTCGACCTCTTCCAGGAAGACCTCCTGGCGCTGAAGCGCAAGCTTCTCCGGAGGCGTCGGGAGCTGGCGAAAAAATAACATCACCAATACAAAAGCAGCGGGAGGTTCACCATGTTTGATTTCATCATGACCGAAGAGCAGAAAAAACTCAGGGACGAGGCGCGCGCCTTCAGCCGGTGGGTGCCGAAAGAGATGATCCTGGCCATGGACGCCGAGAAGATACAGTTCCCCCATGAATATCTCCGCGAAGCCGGCCGCCGCAATCTCCTGGGCATCAGGATTCCCCGCGAATACGGCGGCCGCGGGCTCGGATGGGTCGACGACTCCATCGTGGCTGAAGAAATCGGCGTTGCCAGCTATTCCCTCGCCTGCCTCTGGGGAGTCGGCGCCGATATCGTGTGCGAGGCCATCGCCCTCTTCGGACCCGAGGAGCTGAAGCAGCAGGTGGTTGTCCCGCTTTTAAAAGGCGAGGTATACGCGGCGGAAGGACTGACCGAACCGCGCGGCGGCTCCGATTTCTTCGGCGCCGCGACGGTCGCCAGAAAAGACGGGAGCGACTGGATCATAAACGGCCAGAAGCGCTTCATTGTCGGCGCCGAAGGAGCTGACTGGTTCCTAGTCTACGCCGTGACGGATCCCGCGGGCCCGCCCCATAAGAAGATGACGGCCTTCATGGTGCCCCGCTCGGCAGGAGTCGAGTCCAGGTACATCTACGGCCTCATGGGCGTCCGCGGCGGAGGCGCCGGGAGGGTCATATTCAACGATGTCCGCGTGCCGGAGCGGTATGCCCTGAACGGCATCAACGGCGGATTTGACGTGTTCATGCGCATGATGATCCCCGAGCGCCTGGGGACGGCGGCCATGACCATCGGGTCGGTGCGGCCGGCCCTGGAAATCGCGACACGCTACACCTCGCGGCGGAAGGCCTTCGGCCAGCATATAAAAAATTTCCAGGCTGTGGGATTTAAAGTGGCGGACTGCGCGCTGCTCCTTGACGCGGCACGATCCATGGTCTATACAACCTGCAGGGCGGCCGACGCCGGCAGCGTCCATCCCGGCCGCATCAGGCGGATGGTCTCCCAATCCAAGAAATTCGTCACGGAGGCCGCCTGGGAAATCGCGAATAACTGCATGCAGGCGGTTGGCGGGATCGGCTATACCGGGGTGTTTCCCCTTGAGCGCATCGTCCGGGACATCCGGCTCAGCATGATATGGGTCGGCACCAACGAAATAATGCAGCTCATCATTCAAAATGAATGGTACAAGGAATATGAAAAAGTCCTTTCAAAAGAGCCGGTCCGGGATGTTGAAGATGACGCCGTGGGAGCGCACGAAACGGAGGAAAAGGTATACGAATAAAAGATCCTGCATACAAAAACCGTGACGGCAGCGCTATCACCGCTTTGCCGTCGAGACATAATTGCCATGAAACCGCATTCACGACCCTGTTCAACCGCATGCAAGGCGCCTCAGGGATTCGAAAATGCGGTTTTTTAATTGTACGGCGGAATTATTTTGATTGAAATTTTTTTTATAACTATACAGCATGCTAATGATGTACGATTAATAATGTATAAATCCCTGTCCCAGCCCCCGCTCCCAACCGGCGTGGGTGAGTATTTGTATAACCCGTTTTACTTCACAAAGCAACGTTATACGATACCGGCAGCGATATTACACTGGATAAAGGAAATCATTCATGCAGATAAAACTGTGGGGGGTCCGGGGTTCACTTCCTTCTCCGACATCAAACGATGAATATTCCAAGAAGATAACCCTGATTCTTGATCTCGCTATTAAGGCAGGTTTGAAAAACACTTCCGGTATACCGGAATTCCTCAAAACCCTTCCCGATGACCTGAGGTATGTGTACGGCGGCAATACGACCTGTGTCAGCGTAACATCGAACAGCGGCAAAATATACATACTTGACTGCGGCTCCGGCATCCGGCTTCTGGGCTATGAGCTCATGAAGGGCCCCTGCGGCAAGGGCAAGGGCGTCCTTGATATTTTCATGACCCACTTCCACTGGGACCACATCCAGGGACTTCCCTTTTTTACTCCCCTGTACATTAAAGGAAATGTTCTCAATTTTTATTCCCCATACGGCGACCAGCAAAAATACCTGGTCAACCAGATGGCGCCGCCATATTTTCCGGCACTCTTCGACGGCACTGAATCGACAAAACAATACATCCACCTGGATCCGAAAAAAAGAGAACCCCTGAAGCTTGAAGAAGATCTCTTTGTGGATTTTTTCCCTTTGAAGCACCCCGGCGGTAGCTTCGCCTATCGTTTCAAGCAGGCCGGGAAAACCTTCATCTTCGCGACAGACGCCGAATTTACCGGCGAAGTCTTTGAGAAAGGCCACGATCAGGTATATGACTTCTTCCAGTACGCGGACCTGCTCATCATCGATTCCCAGTACACCCTGGACGAGTCCTTCATTAAATTTGACTGGGGCCACACGAGCTATACCATGGCGGTCAACTGCGGGCTCCGCTGGAAGGTTAAAAACCTTGTCATGACCCACCATGAACCGTCATATACCGATGCCAAGCTTCGCGAGAACTACCTGGCCGCGATAGAGCATGGCGAAAACTGCAAGAATGACACGACCAGAATATATATTGCCACCGAGGGCATGACGTTTAACCTGTAATGACGCTCAATCATAATCCCGGTTGATGCCGCATGGCCCCGCGTGAAGAAAAAAGCAGATAATGAAAATCGGATCAACGCATCACTGCATCATATCCTTCATACTTTTTGCGGTCATATCCTGCATGGGAACGGCTCACGCCCAGAGGACGAAATCAAGCCTGAGCGCCGGCAAACAGAGAAGCGCCGAAAAGGGCCTGAAAGACAACCGCTATTTTTTCTATTTTATCAACATGTCCATAACGAACCTGGGAACGGATGAGGAAAAAAAACAGTTCAAAGAAGCGATACAGCGTGATATAATAGCCCAGAACCTTTACATGAAATTCATGTTCGGCGAGTCTTTTGACGAAATACGCAGATCCCAGAAAATACTGATCGCCCTCTACCAGAAGACACTGAACAAGGACATCGCCATTTCAAAAAAACTCCTCAACGGCTTCGCTCCTGCCGTCATACGGACCAATGATTACCTGGCCCGCCATTACCTTCGCCTTGGCTACCGCGACACGACTGACGCGCGGATCGACCTGATGATGGCGGATAATTTTGACGAACGCCTCTACTCGATGCGGCTCTACCGGTATTCCAAGGCAATAAAAAAGGTGAAGCACGGAAAGCGGTATGCCCTCTTTGCCCTGCTGCAGACAGAATTTATAAAAGGAAGGGAAAAGAAAAGGAAAATTGATATGGAATCCGGCCGCCAGACCTACAGGGACACGAAAAAGGAATTCGGCCGCCAGACCTATGATGAGCTTACAAAACTCATTTCAGAGGCTTCGAGCGATGAACAGCGCGATTACAATCTCCTGATTCATACCGATAATTACTACCGTTCAAAGGACGAAAAATCATTCTATGATGTCATATGGGACAGGCCTGACCTGTCCGAGATAAAAGAATACGAAGAATACCTGCAAATGAAATGAGATGCCCATGAAAACACGGAACACATGTATCGCAGCGCTGCTGGTTTTATTTTCATGCAGCAACCCGCCCATAAGCGGAAATGGTCTTTCAACCCTCGGATTTTATTCTCCGCCCCAATCCGTCATATCCGCGCTGGAGAAAAATCCGAAGGGACCCCACGAGCACTTCCTGCTCGGCGTCACCTATAAAAAAGAAAGTAAATACAAGAAAGCGATGTTCCATTTCGCCAGCAGTTGTTTTACAAGCCACCAGGACCCCGCACTCCGTCTTTTTTCTCAACCGGTATACCAGTTCGTAAAGGGGTACCACAGGAAATCGGATTATTATGACGATGCGGTATTTGAGATAGCTAATCTTTTCTTTCTCTATGGAGAACATGGCTTCGTTGTCAGATTCGTTGATCTTCTGCCAAAAAGACACAGCGCCCTGTACCGTGACGCGATGCTTCTCAAATCAAAATCCCTGGCGATGCTGAAAAAGCACGATGACGCCTTGTCGGTTTTGAAAAAGCTCATCGGCGATTACGACGATCCCGAATCGAAGTCAATAATACTGCTCCGGACCGGGTCGCTCCTTGAAAAAAAATCTGATCCTGACGGGGCACTGGGATACTATATCAGGGTCTTCGAGGTCGATGTGAAGGGTTGGCAGGCATCATCCGCCGCCGAGCAGATCCTGGCCGTCATGGAAAAAAAACCGCGTAAACTGCGACCCGGGGAAAACCTCCTTTTCGCCAAGGCCCTCTACCATGCGAAAAAATATAAAGAATCTACAGCCATTCTGAAATCCCTCAATACGGAAACTGCGGCCCGGGCGGAAATCCTCGCCTTCCTGGTCAGGGCCCTTACCAGGGACAATGCCGCGGGCGCGGTCCAGGAAATCATTAAAAAACACTCCGGCGATGCCGCTTTTCTCAGGGCTCACGCGGACGAGCTCTGGGACATGGGCAAGAAAAATAACGCCATAGCGGTATATCAACAGATCATTAAAACCGGAACCGAGCCCTACGCGCAGGCGGCTCTCCAGAGAACCGCCAGATATCTTGAAGAGCATAAACGCGCGGGACACGAACAGTACCTCACCGACTATAAGAACAGATATTCCGATGACCACGCCGGTCGTTTTCTCTGGCTCATGGCGCGCAACATGA
>CAZZHU010000219.1:0-5632 GCA_964654045.1 uncultured Leptospirales bacterium | reverse complement strand
TCAATCTAATTGACAGGATCTCAGTCCAGTAATAGGTTTTTCTACAGGCTCAACAGGATGTTGCAGTGCAGACGCCGCACAGGACGTGCAATAAGGCGTCTGCCGAGCGCGAGACGCTAGTTTCGCAACAAGACTATTTATTTCTGCTTTTTTATGGTCGATAGCTTGAACGGCACATAAAGAGGACAGAAACCGATTGCGCTGGTTACTATAAAAATCAATGCGAATATTCCCAGTACTATCGCCGCTATTCCTGAAATCTGACCAGTAAAATAGAGAATTGCCACTATTACGGCAAGTGTAACCCGGATGATCCTATCAACGGTACCCATATTCTTTTTCATATCAAACCTCCAAAAAAAAGTATTTAATTATATATTAAAATAATATAATACCATAAAGGGGTAAAGGCAACTTTTTAAGTATAATTTTTTATTGATTAATTACTTGCGATGAAATTAATATCCAGTTCATGAACGACAATTCAACCCAGCAGAGGATCTACACCGTAGCGGAGCTGACCCGCAGCATCAAGAGGACCCTGGAGGGAAGGGCCGATTTCAATAACCTGTGGGTCAAGGGAGAAATTTTCAACCTGACGTTACATTCATCCGGTCACATCTACTTCAGCCTCAGGGACAATGACGCCGTCATTTCCGCGGTATTTTTCAGGCACGCCAACAGGAGCCTCGATTTCAAGCTGAAGGAGGGCATGAGTATCCTGGCTCTCGGAAGCATTACCGTGTATGAAAAGCGGGGCAGCTACCAGATCAACGTGACCATGGTCAAACAGGAAGGCCTCGGAGATCTTCAAAAGCGGATCGAGATGCTGAAGCAGAAGCTGGCCGCGGAAGGGATATTCAGCCCGGAGAGAAAGAGGCCGCTGCCGTTTCTTCCCCGGCGGCTGGGAATCGCGACGTCACCGACAGGGGCCGCGGTTCAGGATATTATCAAGGTCGCCCTGCGGAGATACCCCACGATAGAAATCGTCATTGCCCCGGCAGTGGTCCAGGGTGATGAAGCACCGGTGTCCATCGCGAGGGCCATTGAGGAGCTGAACAGACCGGAGTACCGGATTGACTGCATCATTGCCGGGAGGGGCGGCGGCTCCTTCGAGGACCTCATGCCCTTCAACGAAGAGATCGTCGTCCGGGCCTTTTACAATTCACGGGTCCCCATCATATCGGCCGTGGGCCACCAGATAGACCATCCCCTGTGCGATGAAGCTGCGGACATGTTCGCCCCGACTCCCTCCGCCGCGGCAGAGCTCGCCGTGCCGCTCAAGGAGGATCTGACCGGGGAGATCGAGTACCTGATTGACCGGGCAACGAACGCCGTGGGGTCACTCATGCGCGATATGAATACGCGGGTTGAAGGTATACGGTCAAGGCGTATTTTCCGGGATCCCTTCGAAATCGTAAACCGGAAGGAGCAATTGCTCGCGGACATGCTGAACCAGATGCTCACAACTCTTAAAGACAGGGTTTCTAGCAATAAAAATCGCCTGCTGTCAATTCCTGATATACGCATGATAATCAGAAATCTGATAAACAATAAAAAACACTCCTATAGTATGGCGCTCAAGGCAATGGAGCAGCTTTCGCCCATGGCCGTGCTCCAGCGGGGATATGCCATCGCCATGGATCAGGACGGCGCGGTTATCCGATCCGTTGCTGATGCCGAGGTCGACAGCCTCATACGGCTTCTCCTCTCAGACGGATTATTACAGTGCAGCGTCAATTCAATCGAGCCCGGAGGGAATCATGGAAAAGAAGAAAACAGCCAAGAACATAGCTGAAAAATCAGATACTATCAATTTTGAAAAGGCCCTGAAACAGCTGGAGGAAATAGCGGTCAGGCTCGAGGATGGGGACCTGGGCCTCGATGAATCGATCAGCCAGTTTGAAAAGGGAATGCGGCTCGCGAAATTCTGCCGTGAAAAGCTGGATGAGGCGGAACGCAAGATCGAGATTTTACAGAAGGGCGCTGACGGCAAGGTGTCCGCGAAAGAAGTTGATGTCGACGCCGTGTCCGGTGAGATAGAAAATGAGGATGACCTGCAGGGATCGCTATTATAATAAATTGTTACTCATTTCACTTCGCGTATATTCATTATCCGCATACACTGTTCAGTAAGATATTTTTTAGACAAATAACGGGTTTTTGGTTATTTATATAAATAAAATATTAAGTATTTAAGGATTTTATAATATATTAAATAAATTTATTGACAACAGTCTTTACTTACCGTAAATTAGGTATTATATTATAACATCATAAGGCATTGTGAATGAGGTAGGTTATGGATATCCAACAAGCATTAGATTCATTGAAAAGTGAAATGGGACAGTTGCGCGATGAGCGCAAAAACAAGCTGTCCATGGTGGTATTCAGCGGGGATCTGGACAAACTCCTGGCCGCCTTTATCATTGCCACCGGCGCAGCGGCCATGGGCATGGAAGTGGTCCAGTTCTTCACCTTCTGGGCGACGCCGGCCCTGAGGGGCAAGAAAAAGAAAGGAAAGGGAAAAGACCTGTTCGGTAGAATGTTCGGATTTATGCTGCCCAGGGGAGCGCGGAAGGTGAAATTATCAAAAATGAATATGGGCGGCATGGGAACGGCCATGATGCAGTATCTCATGAAACGGAAAAAAGTGGCTTCGTTGCCTGAAATGATTGACCTCGCGGCTGAAATGGGAGTCCGGCTATATATATGCGAAATGTCCATGGATCTCATGGGGTTCAAACAGGAGGAGATGATAGACTACCCGGGAAGGGAATTCGTCGGGGTTGCGAAGTTCCTGGAGGAAGCGGGAGATAGCAAGATTCAGCTCTTCATCTAGCACGTGGTATGCACTATTGCTTCCTGGTCGATCAGAATCCGGAAATTATAAGAAAAAGAATTGAATTAATGCAACAGCTATAGTATAAAACAAACATAGTGAAGGAGAATAAATAGTATGAGCGATGCAATCAAACCCGATGTCACCATGGATCTGAAAGGACTGGCATGCCCTATGCCGGTGGTGAAAGTGAGTCAGCAGATCAAGAAGATGCAGATCGGGCAGGTTCTTGCCGCCGAGACAACTGACCCGGGGGCTCACGCCGATTTCCCCGCCTGGGCGAAAAGTACCGGCAATGAGATTCTCAGCACCGATAAAAAAGATACCGTAACCACCTTTTTCATTAAGAAGCTTAAATAGCAGCCAATTAATACCGGGATGCGGGTATTCCGCATCCCGCGGACACAACTTATAACCGAGGAGCGCGACATGTGGAGCAAGATATTTTATTTTGCCATGGTGCCCATGGTATATGCGGCCTTTGCCGTTTTAATCGGCGGTCTCCTGTTCAAACTGGCGGTAGTGCTCTTTTCAAAGAAATTCCAGGGATCCCTCGCGGCGTATCCCAAACGACTGCCGCGGCCGATCGGCGTCGCGGTTGAGGCCTTTGCGGTGCCGGCGGCCTGGAGGAAGGACAAGGTCTTCTGGCTGTTCATCATCGTGTACCACATAGCCTTTCTCCTGCTGTTTATCGGCCATCTCGAACTGATACGGGAATTTAAAATCCTCCAGGTAATTCCGCACCAGGTGTTCCTGGGGGCCGGGTCGGTAGGCATAATCCTCATCATAACTGTGCTATATTTTCTCTTCCGCAGGTTCAGGTCACCCTGGCGTGAAATATCGGTGCCCGAGGATTTCTTGCTGCTGATCCTCCTTTTCCTGACGATGTTCCTCGGAAGCCACCTGCACCTTTCGGCACGGCTCTACGCCGGCGGGGGCGCCTTTGACATACCCGTGGAAGCGTACCGCGAATACCTGTCAAGCCTGGTCGCTTTCAGGCCGGGTGTACCCCCGGGGATAGCCGATTCGCCCCACTATGTCCTTGTGGTCCTCCATGTATTTCTCGCGAACCTGGTGCTCATGATGATCCCTTTTTCAAAGGTGATCCACATGGTATTCACATTCCTGTCACTGAACTTAAAGAGGAAGTAGGCCATGGAAAAAGAAAAAACCATCGAACTGAAAAAAATACTGAAGTCAAGATTGAACAGGCCCCTGAGGTACTACATGGACACCTGCACCAGGTGCGGGCTCTGTTATGATACGTGCCATGCCTTCAACGGCATACCAAAAAAGGAATACTCTCCCGTGGGAAGGGCAGAAGTGATTCGCAAACTATACAAGAAGTACACGCGGCCCGGCGGATTCCTGTTCCCCTACTGGAGCGACGCGACGAAGTTTGACGACACCGTGATGGAACAGGTGCGGGAGGCCGCGTGGTCCTGCACCGGGTGCCGCCGCTGTATGGTCAATTGTCCTTTCGGCATCGATACGGGCCAGATCATGGGCGTTGCCAAGCACCTCCTCGTCGTTAACGGGACCGCTCCCGAGGAACTTGTCATGCTCGCCGACGCGGCGGTGGAAAAGGGCAGGAGCATAGACCAGTTCAAGGAGGGCTATCGGAATGTCATCCGCGACCTGGAAAAGGATGTGCAGAAAAAGCTCAATCTCCCGTCTCCGGACGGCCTCATACCCATGGAGAAAAAAGGCGCGGACATCCTGTACGTGGGCCTCGCCGGGGCCCATTCCATCGTGAATCCGGCGATCATCTTCAACGCTGCAAAGGAAAACTGGACCCTCAGCTTTTTCGAGGCGGTCAATTTCGGATTTTTCGCCGGCGACCCGGAGAAGGCGAATTTCATCGCCCAGCGTATCATCAAGGAAGCTGTTTCACTGAACGTGAAAGAAGTGGTGATCGTTGAATGCGGCACCGCTTTCAGGATCCTGAAAAACCTCATGGGCAAGCTCCCCTTCAGGGTTTCGAGCATCGTCGAGGTGATGCACCGATACCTGAAGGAGGGAAGGATCAGACTCAAGGAAGGAACCGTAACGGAACCGGTCACTTATCATGATCCCTGCCAGCTGGGAAGAAACGGCGGTGTCTACGAGGAGCCGCGCGAGATTATCCGGAAGATCGTCACTGATTACCGGGAAATGTCGCCGACGAGGGAGCAGAACTGGTGCTGCGGCGGCGGCGGCGGCCTGGTGGCCCTGGATAACGAAGAATTCAGGATAAAAACCGGGAAACCGAAAAAGGAGCAGATTATCGCGACGGGCGCGAAAATAGTGGTGACGGCCTGTGAAAACTGCGTCTCCCAGTTGAAGACCATAAATAGCGGCTATGGGCTGAATGTTGAGGTCAAGTACCTGACCGAGCTGGTTTGCGAAAATCTGGCTGTGTGATTGTTGACTTGGCATCACTCATGTAGTATAATTATTAATGGGTATCCGTTTCTGGGGAAGGTGTTTCAATAATATACTGAAATGGGGTGATGCCATGAATGAATATATTCTGCTCGCCTGTATTATTATGGGTATTTTTATAATTTTTCCCGGCATTTCCTATGCCTTGTTTAAGTGGAAAATCATAACCAAACTCTTTATTATTTTTACAATTACAAGCAGCTCCATAGGGTATCTCGGTTTTATCCTGGGGAAAATGGGCATGAGCATGGGAGTTGTTCTCGTACTCGTGCCGATCTGCTGCGCCCTGGGTTTTGTGGCGGTCGTCTTTCTCAATACCCTGATTGTTCGTCCAATCAAGGAAATGCGGAAGGCCATAACCAGAAT
>CAZZHU010000218.1:0-5661 GCA_964654045.1 uncultured Leptospirales bacterium | reverse complement strand
GGAGTCAACCTTCCTTGTCGAGATGAACGAGACCGCCGGCATCCTCAACAACGCGACATCCAGAAGCCTGATCATCATGGACGAGATCGGCAGGGGCACCAGCACCTATGACGGGCTGTCCATCGCCTGGGCCGTGGTGGAATACATCCAGCGCTACCTGAAGGCCAGGACCCTCTTCGCAACGCACTACCATGAACTCACGCAGCTCGGCACCCGCCGGGGCATCGTCAATTACACAGTCATTGTCAAGGAGCACCTGAACGGGGTTGACTTCCTGCACAAGGTGGTGCGCGGGGCGGCCGATAAATCCTATGGAATCCACGTGGCGAACCTCGCCGGGATTCCGAAGCCCATCATCGGCAAGGCGGAACAGATATTACAGCGCCTGGAGCGGGGAAGAAAAAACATCAGGCCCGCAAACCAGGACGAGGAAGAGGCCTCGGAACAGCTCGAAATTTTCAACGCTTCCAACCACCTGGTGGTCCAGGCGATAAAAAACATCGACCCCGACACCCTTACTCCCATTGATGCCCTGAACGAGCTGCACAGGCTGAAAAAGCTCATCGAATAGCGCGGATGAATGCCGTAACCGCCCATGCTCCATTTAATTTTCAATGCTGAACAAAAATAATAGAAATTACTTGATTTTTTGCCGATTTTATTAATAGTGCTAATATATTATTCTTTAACCAAGAGGCATGATGTCTGACATACAGTTCAAGGTCGAAAATTACCTCGCCAATTCCTTTGTTATTGTCGAAGGCAAAAAAAACGCCAATAATTTCTATATAATTCTCAAGGGAAAGGTCAAGGTCGCTAAAGAAAACCCGGTCGTGGCAACCGAGCCTTATTCCGTCCTGGGCCCCGGCGATTTCTTTGGCGTCGTATCATGCATGAGCGCCCATGCGCGAATCGAATCGGCCGTGGCGCTTGAGAACGTTTCCCTTATCTCGGTCGACCGGGAAAAATTCGGGCTCCTGATCCAGAAAAACCCCACCGTCGCGATGAAAATCATCAGGTTTTTCAGCCGGCAGCTCCGCGATTTTGACCAGGCCATCACCAATCTGACATTTAAAAACGTCGCCACCGAGGACCCGTCGCACCTCTACAATATCGGCGAATATTACGTGAAGAAGAAAGTCTTCAACCATGCCGTTTACGCTTATCAGAAATACCTCCAGTACCGTCCGTCGGGCGAAAACCGTGATGTCGCAATCCAGCGGCTCCAGTCATTGAAAGCCCCGCTGAAATCCCCGGAAACGGGCCAGCGTGCCGGCATGAACCGCAAGTACCGGGACAATACCATGATCTTCTGCGAATACGAGCCCGGAGAAGAGCTCTTCATAATCCAATCGGGAAAAGTAAAAATCACCAAGATCGTGAACGAGGAAGTGCTCCTGGCGGTTCTCAAGCAGGGGGACATTTTCGGCGAGATGGCCATCCTCGACAACAAGCCGCGCAGCGCCTCGGCCATTACCTTCGGCGACGTGGAAGTGCTTGCCATCAACAAGTCAAACTTCGAGAGCATGGTACAGGCACAGCCGCAGCTGGCGACGCGCCTGATCCAGATCCTGAGCGAACGGATCTGGACGGCCTACCGTCAGCTGGAAAACCTGATGATCCACGATCCGCTGGGGCGCATTTACGATACCCTCCTCATTCAGCTGGAAAAGCAGAAAATAAGAATAGAATCCAAGCAGCCTCATAATTTCGAGTTCGGCACCAAGGAACTCATCAACATGGTGGGCCTGCCTCCTGAAAAAGGAGACATGTACGTCGTCCAGCTCCTGGAAGATAAGCACTTTGTTCTCGTTGAAGGAAAAATTGTCTGCACTGATATCCTGGAACTCGAAAAGAACGTACAATTCTACAGAAAAAAATCCGCCATGGAAAGGAAACGTGAAGCCAGCAAAAACGCTTAAGGCCTTATTCATTGTTCTACTCTCTCTCCTTATCATCGCATCCGCCTCTGTCGCACTCCTGGTTACCCTCTACCCCGCGGAACGCATATTAACACTGGTGACCGGGAAAGCGGAAAGCGCCCTCGGGAGAAAAGTCATCATCAGGAGCATCGGCTACGGCCTGGGCGGCATTGCACTGGAGGACGTCACCGTTTATGAATCGGACGAGAATTCACCGCTCCTGGCACGCGTCGAAAAGGCGGATCTCCGCATATCGCTCCTTTCGCTCTTCAGGCTGGAGCTGGATTTCGGCTCGATAACCCTGAAAAAAGCTCATTGCAATATCATCTTCGACGAGAAGAAGGAATCCAATATCGGCAAGCTAATATCCGGCTTCACAAAAAAAAGCGGGTCCGCCGTCACGGCTAAAATATCGAAGATAAGGCTGGCGGACGCGTCAGTTACCCTTACCAATCCGCCCCCCGTTCTGGCCCCGCTGGCCGGCACCTACAGGGTCGATGGCACGGTAAAAATCGGAAAATACATCGAAATCCATGATTGCTCTGTCAGGCTGCCCCTGGCGCGGGGAAGAGCGCACCCGGAACTGACCATAAAAAAATTAAAGGATGATTTTGAAATATCAGGTTCAGTGAAGCTGGAGAACGCCTCGCTCCTCTGGGTATACCAGTGGGGGACCGACGTCAGGCTCCCGTATAATATCGTCAACGGCACGATCAGGAACCTGGTGATAACCAAAACCTTCGTGAAGGGCGATGTCGTCGCCACGTCGACCCTGCTCAATTCGGCTAAAATCATCAGCGCGGCCGGTTCCTGCAAGGTTGACATCAGCGGACGAACGGTATTCATCGGGCAGACCCGGGGAGGGATCGATAAATCGTCATTCTACATCGACAGCCTGCATTTCACCTTTGACGGGAACCTGATACGCTTCGGCATCAGGAATATTGACGCGCTGATATCAGACGCCGCCGCAGTCCTGAAGTTCCTTCCGGCAAAACTCTATGGCAGTGTGGCGGGCGATCTCCGCTTCGGCGGCGGGCTGTACAACGGCAAGCTGAAGCTGGGCAATTGCGGTTATGATCCCGACACGAAGCTCATCAGCGACCTGCATGCCGCCATCACGATCTCCGACAACAGGTTCACACAGTCCGGCATCCCCTTTAAATTCTACGGCAACTCCTGCGCCCTCTCCATCGCATCGACCGAAGCGAACTTCTCAACGTTCTTTATAAACATCGGCGCGGAAAAAATCATCATTGATCCCGAAAAGAACAGGTTTTCACAAGGCGACGCACCGATCAACATTCCGAAAGAGATCCGCGGCTTCATCAACGTGAACCAGCTGCAGTGCGGCCCGCACCGCATCAGCGGCATCCAGCTCCAGTACCTTCTCTCCGGCAGCACGGCCGGCATCAAGGGATTCCAGTTTATTTTTGCAGACGGGAAAATATCCGGCAGCGGCGCGGTCACCATGGGACGGGGCGCCCCGCAGGCTTCGCTGTCGCTCAATTTCAGCAACGTGGCGCTGCAGAACGCCATATCATTCAATGAAAAAATCAGAAACAGGATCTTCGGGGCGGTAAGCGGAAAATCCAAAATCGATTTCGAGCTCAGCGGCAGGATCCTGGAAACCGCGCGGGGCAAGGTCGAGTTCACCATCGACAGGGGAAAGCTTGTTGACACCGGGGTCCAGAACGGCCTGGGACTCCTCCTGTCGGAACTGAAGTACAAGCTGCGGGACCTCGAATTCAACAAGATATACGGCAACATGGATATACAGGGAACGACCTACCTGGTCAATTCCTTCATATTCAATTCCAACAACGTGCGCCTGAAGATAACCGGCGTCTTCAACAACAAGCTGATCGCCAGCCCTTTGAACATCACGCTGGAATTTACGCGAGAATTCATCCAGGACCTTCCGGGGCTCTTCACGATGGGGCTGAATAAGTACATCAGGGGGGAATGGTACATCATGCCTTTCATCCTGAACGGCGACATGATGACCGGCAGCAATGTAAAGCGGGTAAACTGAGGAGGGTTACCCTTCAGCAGCCTCGTCTTGCGGCGCTGGATCAGTATTTTTTATCGGCGTACTCGAGCCAGCCGCCGGCAAGGACAAGCTCCCGGTCAAAATCGGAGATGGTGAACTTGATCCGTTCCTCCTCCCCGTTTATCCGTATGATGAACTGCCCCAGTGCGAAATCGGTTTCTATCTCCGCTTCCTTGCCTCTGGCCGCTGAAAAAAGCTGGTCAATTGCATCGCCGGGAAGCTCTACCGCCATCATGCCGCCGTTGTACATGTTCTGCCTGAATATCCGGGCAAAGCTTTCGGCTATCACCATGTTGATGCCGTTCATCTCGAGCGCCCACGGCGCGTGCTCGCGGGAGGAGCCGCAGCCGAAGTTGGCCCGCGTGACGATGATGCTCTTTCCCGGTATATCGCGGCCAGGGTCAAATCCTTCCACTTTTAATCCTTCGAGAATATGGGGCTTCAGCGCTTCCTTGGTTATTTCGGTAAGATAATGGGCCGGTATGATCTCGTCGGTGTTGATATCAGCCCTGTCGAGGAACAGAACTTTGCCATTGAATTTTTTCATGTCATTTCCGCCCGCGATAGAGTTCAGAGTTCGCGATCGCGCCTGCTATGGCCGAGGCCGCCGCGGTCGCCGGGCTCATCAGGTGGACCATGCCGCCCGCGCCCATCCGTCCCTGGAAATTGCGGTTCGTCGTGGCAGCGCACACCTCGCCGGGCGCCAGCACCCCGTTGCTCATGCCCAGGCAGGCGCCGCAGGTCGGATTGGTCACGCAGAAGCCCGCGTCCATGAAGATATTGATGATCCCCTCCCCAAGCGCAGCCTGGTATACACCGGGCGTTGCCGGCGAAACGATGGCCCTCACGCGGCCGCTGATCCGCTTCCCCTTCAATACTTTCGCCGCTATCCGCAAATCTTCAATGCGCCCGTTGGTGCAGGAGCCGATATATATCTGGTCAACCGGGGCACCTTCCATGAGCCGGACCGGCTTTACCTGGTCCGGCTTGTAATCAAAGGTGACGACCGGTTCGAGGGATGACACATCATGGTCAATTATCTTTTCATACCGGGCGTCCGGATCTGATATCCACTTTGAATAGTCCCTGGCCGCCTCATCCTGCGACGCATAGTCTCCCCTGATGAATTCCCACAGGTATTCCACCGTGGTCCTGTCAGGAAGGCAGATCCCGCTGGTCGCGCCCGCTTCAACGGCCATGTTGCACAGGGTCATCCGCGATTCCATGGACATGGCGGCAACCACGGGCCCGGAGAATTCTATCACCATGTTGGTGGCGCCGTTAACGCCGATTTTCGCGATGATGGAGAGAATGACGTCCTTCGCGAACACCCCTTCCGGCAGGTCGCCGGTTATGTTGATCTTCATGGTCCGGGGAGAGTTGAAGGCGCATACGCCTTTCAGTATGGCCACCTCGAGGTCGGTCGATCCCACCCCCGCCGCGAAGGCCCCGAAGGCCCCGTGGGTGCAGGTATGTGAATCGCCCATGATGATGGTGTAACCCGGTCGCACAAAACCCTTTTCCGGGAACAGGGCGTGGCACACACCATTCCTGCCGATATCGAAATAGTCTTTTATGCCGTGGCGCCTGGCCCAGTCGCGCAGGATCTTCCCCTGCTCCGCCGTTTTTGTGTCCTTCGCGGGCGTGACATGGTCTATTACCGCCTTGATTTTATCCGGATCGAAA
>CAZZHU010000217.1:0-5685 GCA_964654045.1 uncultured Leptospirales bacterium | reverse complement strand
CCGTTGGGCACCACCTTGGTGTCGCCGGTGACGATGGTAACGCCTGCACCGTCAGCTTCCGACTTCATGGAATCGAGGATACGTTCCAGGTCGGAAAAATCGAGTCCCTCTTCCAGCACGAGGGCGCAGGAAATAAAAAGGGGACGGGCGCCCATCACCGCGAGGTCGTTCACGGTGCCGTTCACCGCCAGCTTCCCGATGTCGCCGCCGGGGAAGAATATCGGCGTGATGGTGAAGGTGTCGGTGGTGAAGGCTATGGATGAGTTGCCGATGGTGAGTATCGCGGAATCATCAAGCTGGACGCTGCCGGCGCCGAAGCGCTTGCGGATGACCGTGTCAATCATCTCGTTCATGAGCTTTCCGCCGCTCCCATGTCCCGGTAGTATCGTCTTTGCCATCACCTGCTCCAGTACTTGTAATAGGCCGCGCAGGGCCCTTCCATTGACACCATGCAGGGGCCGACGGGCTCCTCCGGGGTGCAGGCCTTTCCGTAGAGGGCGCACTGGGGCGGCGTGATGAGGCCGCGCAAGAGCTCGCCGCACCGGCATCCCTTCGCCGCCTTCGGCTCAGGCGGCGTGACCGGAAATTTCAACGCCGCGTCGAATTCCGCGTATTCATCCCGGATTTCCAGGCCGCTCCCCGGGATAACGCCGATGCCGCGCCAGCGGGCGTCCGACGGTCTGAAGACCTGGTAGAGTATCTCAAGGGCCCTGAGGTTCCCTTCTTTTTTGACGACGCGCGTATACTGATTTATCGTTTCATTTTTACCCTTCGTTACAAGATCAACGAGAGAAAGCATGCCCATGATGAGGTCCGGCGCGTCGAACCCGGAGACAACGCAGGGCTTGCCGTACCGCTCCGGGATGAAACGCCAGGCCCCGGCGCCGATGATGGCGCTTACGTGTCCCGGCAGGATGAAACCGTCGATCTTCACCTCCCGGGACGCCAGGAGCGTGTCCACGGCCGGCGGTGTGAGCTTGTTCCCCGAAAGGAGGGAGAAGTTTTTTACATTACGTTTTTTCGCTTCGAGTATGGTGGCCGCTTCGGCCGGCGCCGTGGTTTCGAATCCCACGCTGAGGAATATCACTTCCGCCTGAGGTTCCGCTTCGGCGATCTCCAGTGCGTTCATTGGCGAATACACGACGCGCACATCCGTGCCCCCGGCTTTTTCCTTCGCCAGTGAACTGTACGATGAAGGCACTTTGATCATGTCGCCGAAGGTGGCGATGACGGCCCGGTGCCGTTTGCCGATTTCAATGGCCCGGTCCAGGTACTCGTTAGGTGTGACGCACACCGGGCAACCGGGGCCATCCACCAGGATGAGCTTTTCGGGGAAGAGGTCCTTGACGCCGGTCCGGAAGAATTCGGTGGTGTGGGTCCCGCAGACCTCCATGATCCTGATTTCATTCTCGAGGCGGAGGCCTGCGAGACGGGCGGCCAGTTTCTTGTTTAGATCGTTGCCCATCAGGTTATCTCGATGCTCACTATGGAAAATTCTCTCCCTTCCACGAGTTCTATGTCGGGAGATTCGCACTTCACGCAGGTAAAGCTCCATTTTTTGTCCTTGAACGCATGCTCGTGCCCGCAGGCGCGGCAGCGGATCTTGACGGGGACATGCTCGATGTCCAGGACGGCGCCGTCGGCGATGGTATCCTTGCTGAGCATGTCAAAATAGGATTGCGCCCATTCGGGGATGATGTCGGAAAGCTGGCCGATCCGCAGGTTAATGCCGGCGACTTTCTTGGCGTTGTTTTTGTTCGCGTGCTCGAGGACGATGTCCAGGATGCTGCTCATGATGGATAGTTCGTGCATGGATTGCTCCCCTGCTATGCTAGGGTTTATCATGGCGAGTATAAGCCTTGATATGTCAACAATTAATGTTATCAAACCTCCTTGTCCACCGGAGTGGGCAGCCTCACCCCGCCTCCGGCGCGCCCTCTCCTTGGTAAGACCTCACCCGCGCTTCGTGCGTACGCTTTTATATCCTCATCCCCCGGCCCCTTCTCCATTAAATGTAGAAGGGGGGCAGGGGGGTGAGGATGACATGCGGAGATGGGGGAAGGGGGATAGGGTCGGCATTATTTATTTTGAATGGAGGGCCATCCCTTAATAAAAATCATTGATTATTTTTCAATCTGACGATACATTGAGTTTATCCACATAACCAATACCGGGAGAACGACATGAAGCAGGGAAAGGGAGTTCAACTGATAGTCGGGATTCCATCATACATGGAGGCGGATACTATCGGGTATGTCACCCGGCAGGTGGATCTTGGCATCCAGCGGTATTTCAGCAACCTGGAATCGGTCATAATCAATGTTGACAACAACAGTGAAGATGACACCAAGAGCGCGTTCCTGTCCACGGCGACAGCTACTCCCAAGGAATACATTTCCACACCCCGGGGCGTGAGGGGGAAGGGGAACAACCTGATGAACCTCTTCAAGGAGGCCCAATCCCACGCGGGAACTCTCAGGGCTGTTGTGGTTCTGGACGCCGATCTCCGGTCCGTGACGCCGGAATGGGTAAAGCACTTCACGGAGCCGATCCTCAGGGGATATGATTACGCGCTTCCTCGCTACAGCCGGCACCAGTTCGACGGGACCATCACGAACCATATCTGTTACCCGCTCCTCTTCGGGCTCATGGGCGAGAATGTGCGTCAACCCATCGGCGGCGATTTCTCCTTTTCGCCGCGCCTGGCCCGCTACTGGCTCGAGCAGAAATGGCTTTCCACCACCAGGCTTTACGGCATCGATATCTTCATGACCCTGAATGCCATCATCGGCAAGTTCAGGATCTGCGAGGTCGGCCTCGGGGCGAAGATACACAAGGCCAGCGCGCCGAAACTGGGTCCCATGTTCACGCAGGTGGTGACCACCTTCTTCGACAAGGTGCTTTCAAAGAAGGCGGATTGGATCGGCATGCCCGAGGATAACCCGAAGCCGAAACCCCTCTTCGGCATCAAAAAGCTCGACCCTCCCCAAGAGCTGGCCATTGATATCCGCGACCTGAAGGAGAAGCTCCGCAACGAGTTCCTGTCGCGCGAGAAGCTGCTGGGAAAATATCTGAGCCCCTACCTGTACCTCAACATCAGGCACATGATAGATCGGGACCATTATGACATGGATACGCTGATGTGGACTCAGTCGGTGTACCAGATCCTGTACACTTTCGACACCGGGACTCCACGCATGAAAAAGGACATCATCGAGGCGCTGAAACCGCTTTACTTTGCCCGCTCCGTCACCTTCGATTATGAGACATGGAAATACCGGATTGATTTTGCCGAGGAGCTCATCCTTCACCAGGCCATGGCCTTCGCGTCTCAGAAGCCTTATTTCTACGGGCTCTACCTGAAGCGCGCGCAGGAAATGGACAAAAAGCAGAAGCGTAAAAAATGACCGGGTGATGAGCGTTCCCGATCTGGCGGGTATCATCACAGGGAGCAAACGGGGGTTTTAACCGGATGAAAGTGCTGCTGACAGGGGCGACAGGTTACATCGGGCGCAGATTGAAAGTCAGGCTCCTTGAGGATGAGAACGTGGAGCTGCGGCTGTTCGTCCGGAACATGAAGAAGATCCGCGAGATCTCCCGGAAGAAGGTCGAAATCGTTGAGGGTTCATCATTTGACAGGGATTCACTCAGGGTCGCGCTCCGGGAGATCGATGTCGTGTACTACCTGATCCACTCCATGGGTGCCAGGGGTGATTTCCGGGAACTTGACCGCGTCAGCGCCGAAAACTTCAGGGAGGCCTGCATCGAGGCGGGAGTCAGAAGGATAATCTATCTCGGCGGGCTTGGCATTAAGGAAAGCGCGAGCAAACACCTCCTGAGCCGCATCGAGACCGGCGAAATTCTCTCGGCCCGTCCCGACAGGATCCAGACCATATGGTTCCGGGCTGCCATGATCATCGGCTCCGGCAGCGCCAGCTTTGAAATACTCTGGAATTTCGTTGAAAAAGCTCCGGTGATGATCGCTCCCAGTTCGATCGATACCATGACACAGCCGATCGCCGTTGATGATGTACTGTCCTATCTGTATGACGCCAAGGACCTCGCGGTGAAGGCGAACTTGGTGGTCGATATCGGCTCTGAAAAATTGAGCTTCAGGGAGATGCTCAAAAAAACGGCGGAAGTGATCGGGGTGAAGAGGTATATCATACCTATCCCCAGCTGGACCCTCAGGCTGTCCTCTGCATTTTTCATCAATATCTTTCCCGTACCGCGTCGTATGACCGTAGCCCTGTTGCAGGGATTGAAATGCGAAACCGTTATCCAGAATAATAACGCGGAGAAATATTTTCCCCATATCTTCCCGGTCTCCTTCACTGCCGCCATGCGGCAGGCTGTTATGGATATCGAGTGCAAACAGGTCTTAAGCAGATGGAGCGACAGCAGCGGCGCCGAGTTGTGCGATGTCAAGGACCATGACGAGATAACCCGCGAGGTGCTGCTTGACAGAAGGGCACAGGACTTCGGAACAATTTCACCGCACCGGATGTTCCGGTCCATTATGGCGCTGGGCGGGGAAAACGGATGGTTTACCTATCATTTTTTATGGGAGATACGCGGCTACCTGGATAAACTGATCGGCGGCTACGGCATCAGCAGGGGAAGAAGGGATGCCGATCATTTGCGCATCGGTGACAGCCTGGATTTCTGGAAAGTCGCCGATATCAAGGAGGATAAAAGACTCCTGCTTCTCGCGCAGATGAAGCTCCCGGGCAAGGCATGGCTTGAATTCCATATCGACGGGACATACCTGGTTCAGACCGCGTATTTCCTTCCCTATGGACTGTGGGGATACGTGTACTGGTACCTGCTCAAGCCGTCCCATTTCCTGATATTTCATGACATGGCAAAAAACCTGATTAAACGTGCGAGGGAAATGGAATACTGATACCGATAACTATCTTCCAGGCTAATCGATTTTTATCCTGAACAAATGTGTGAAGAAGGTTTGTTCAGTAATCTTCAACTATTAATGAAAAAATTATATTTAGGGGAGGTCACCATTGAAAAATATTTCATATTCCCGGTTTTTAATCGTATATATGATAATGGGGGAGTTTGACATGGCAATTCAGACTACGATAAACATAAAAACTGATTATTTGATGTTACTTGCTGATGCATCATTAATTACAGGGCGATCTATAAGATCAATTATTTCTTTACTCATGTTTCGTCTTTCCAGGGATCATGATGCTCTTGTTAAAACCTGGGAACAAGTTCGATATCAGAAAAGAGAGGAAAGCGATAACTATCATTGTCTGCATCTTGGCTTGAAACCCGGGGAGTATGAAATGTTCCTTGATTTAAGGAAATTTTTCAAACAATCTGTTTCTCTTCTTGTCGCGCATGCAATTGATGCGTATCTTGATGACATCATTGCTAATACAAAAAAGATGCCCGATAACTATCCTGAGATAAACTACATTCTGAAAAAAATAATAATTGATAATGTGGTGAACTGGGTACTTTCCTGGGGCGTGACAACAAAAATGCTGTCACACCCAATACACTGCGTAACATAAAAAACCTGAATTATACTTGCCAGATAAAAGCTTTATTATTAATGATATAAATGGAGGGGAACAAGCAGTAGCGCTGGTCCGCTGTATGGCGGGCGGTGAGGAAAGTCCGAACACCACAGGGCAGGGTGCCGGGTAACACCCG
>CAZZHU010000216.1:1666-5707 GCA_964654045.1 uncultured Leptospirales bacterium | reverse complement strand
CCGGGGTTCACCGCCGCTGAGACCGAAGTATCGGTAATCAAAAATGAGTACGGCAAACCCGGCACCAGCAAACATCCGGCCGTACCGGTCAAGGCCCATGGACATGGTGCCGCCCAGGCCGTGAGCCATGACAATGCAGGGTACCCCGGTTTCGGATTTGCCGGTGTTCTGCGGCAGGTAAAGCCATCCTTTAACGTCGGTGCCGTCCACCGTGAAGGAAACATCTTTGCCTCCATGGAGAGTCTCTGCAGCGGGCAGGTTTTTTGCTGGAATAGCCAAAGGATGTTCCGGCGCCTCGATACAGGGTACCAGTGCGACAATGATGAGAAACAGGGCGTACAGAAGTATCAGCAATCCCAGCACCTGCAGAGTACGTTTTGCTATTGTTTTCAAGATATTCATGAATCGAATGCCTCCTACTGCTGATTTTTGATTGTTTGTATGATGTTTTCCATTTCCTGAATATATCGGTTCATGGCCTTTCGTCCCGCAGCAGTGAGCTTTATGGTCGTGTACGGTTTGTTCTCGCGGAAGCTCTTATCTATGGAGATGTAGGCCGCTTCATTCAGTTTTTTAAGCTGCACGGAAAGGTTTCCCGATGTGAATCCCAAACTTTCCTGGAGTTCATTAAAGCTTACCCGGCCGTTTTCTCTGCCGGCTAGATAGGTGATGATGCGGAGCCTGCTACGCTCATGGATTACATTGTCGAGTTCCATGAATCAATCCCCGGGCATTTCCGAGTCACGCGGATCGCTGAGCCATGCGTACACTGCAAATACGATGCACCCGACCCCCAGAGAAAAGGATATCGCAATTGCAGCCGGGACTGTGCCCACGGCAATGATTATAAAACCGGTCACCAGCATCCACAGACCGGCAACGATATAATGCTTTATTTCCGTGAAACCGCCTATGAGGTTCAGCATTATACCACTGCCGATACTGACCGCCGGTATGATGAAATAGTACTCTTCTGTAATGATAAAATACAGAATGAAGAAGACCATGGACAGCAGAAAAAGCAGGTAGATGTGTATAATGCGGAATGGCATGATCTCCAAGGCAGCCTTCCTGAAGGTATATCGCGCATCCATACCGGCCAGGGAGCGCGACCAATTAACCATTTTCAGTATCGCCAGAAATACCCCGTCGAGAAAAATGGATCCCAGCAAGAGGTGCCGGTATAGCTCCGGTATCGCCTGGTAGCACCCGAAGATCCGCATCATGACCTGATATGCTCCGGCGATTGCGATGATGCTGATGCCAAAAAACAGAGACTGTGTCCTGAAATGCACCGGCAGAAAAAGAAGCTGCAGGGACGGGCGGGTCTTTGCCAGCACCGATTTTATAATGGCGATGTCTTCCTGCATTTTGCGCATCTGTTCTTCGGTGAACGAATTCATAACAGGCCTCTTTCTGTAAATCACTTTTTGATACAAAGTACTTTATAATTAAATATACTGTCTCATTATTAAAACGTCAAGTTTTTTTGAAATTATTTTAACATGTAAGCCCATGGGGCCTTTTCTATATAATGACAGCAAGAAAACGCTCTTGCGCGATAATGCGTGTATATTACAATTCAGAATTGTATAGTACAAAATGTAAAAGTTATGGGCGCCCAGGCCGAAGTCGCCGCGCAGGCAGGGTAAACGTCGCCGGGATGGAGTGCATCATAGGTTACTGCACTAGCCTCGCCGCGCACGAGACGCGGCGGTGCGAGGATGCCGCAGGAGGCGGCTTCCGGAGCGAAAGCCATCAGGACCTTGTCACATTCTTAATAAAACTAAAAATGACAACAATCCAGGAAAAACAGATAAACCAAGAATCATAAACAACATCAATACTGAGCCCCCGCCGGCGATCAGGCGGCGCGGGGGGGGGGAGAGATCGAAAGAGGGGGGGTATCCGCGGTGATACCCCTCTCTTTCAAAAAATGCACGACCCGCATCCGGGTCACGTCCCCTGCCCCGGGTCGGGGCAAACTATTACAGATTCTCAGCGCCAGAGCATCCAAGGAGATGGAAAACACGAGAGGAAGGCCGCCGCCTTTTCGGCATCCTGTCTTCGGCGGGCTGTCCTTAATCTAAGAATATACGATATCTGCCTGGTTCTCCGGATTGGAAATGCAGCGATATCAATCATGCTGCATCATTCTACGAGGCGTTGCCCGAGCCTGTAGGCTTTATCCAGGTCATCTTTCCAGGCCGTTGCCTTGTATGTAAGCTTCTCCGCGTGGATTTGCCTGGCATGTTCACCCTCAAACCTGTCCAGATCATTTTCATTGTATCCGATGGTATCGACACTCAGCAGGATTTCGGGTTTCATGAATCCGATGGTGTTGACCATGAACGCCGTCATGTTGAAATGCCATTCGAAGAGGGAGGGGTCCTTCTGATTCTGTGTGAATACAAGCGCCGTTTTCTTGTCTTTTTTCAGAAGGGATCCAAGGTCGAGGGTTATATAGGGAAACAGCCGGTCGACTACCATCTTCAACTCCGGCGTCATAGCGCACATGTATACCGGGCTCCCGAATAGTATAGCGTCCGCTTTTTCGATTTTTGCATACAGCGGGGTCATGTCATCTCGTAATATGCATTTCCCGAATGAAACCCCCTTTTTCTTGCATGAGTAGCAGCCCCGGCATCCGGTCATTCTCAGCGAGCTTATCTGTATCATTTCGGTATTCGCGCCCGCCTCGTGCGCCCCGTCAAGAGCCCTTTGAAGCAGCTGCGCCGTGTTGCCGCCGGGGCGGGGACTGCCCTGGAACGCCAGTACGTTTTTCATGTTGACGCCTCTGTAATAATTGTATTGACAGACTGTCCCGCCCGACATATTACGAGACCACCAGTCTATAAATGCAATAGAAGACCAGGAGTCTCGTAATGTCAACAAAAAAAACCCTGAAGCCCGGTCGTCCACGTGACGAAACGATCAGGATACGGATACTTGAAACCGCCGTGACAATCCTGGTCCGGAGGGGATACCGGCAGGCGACGATGAACGATATAGCGCTCCGGGCCCGGGTGGGGAAACAAACCCTGTACCGGTGGTGGAAAAACAGAGCGGAGCTCCTCATGGAGGCACTGCTCTATTACGCTGAAGAAAACGTCGATGCGCGCGGCGCGGAGGGGGAGGAGGCCCTGGAAAACTTTTTTAAGCGGTTATTCGGATCGGTCACAAAAGACTCGGGCGTTATCCTGAAATCCCTTGTTGCGGAAGCAATTGCGGATAAAAAATTCTCCCATGTTTTTTTCAATACCTTTATTGCGAAGAGGCAACAGACGCTTGCCACGATGATCTGCGAGCACTCCTCCCTGACGGCGGATGACGCCGTCACCGTCAACGCCCTGGTGGACATAATCTTCGGAGCGATGTGGTACCGTGTCATCTTCGAACACCGACCGCTGGATGACACGCTGGCGGCATTCCTGTCGAAAGTCGTGAAACGGGCCGGGTAATGCCGGTCTCTTAACTTTGGTTTTTTTGTTTTGAAGAATGCCACCGGCTATCCCCTACCAGTATACAAAAAGCCGGCGGCATCCCATGAACATATAAGAACCTCGTCAAATGGTTATGGCGTCTAATAATTTATAACCGAAATACACTTATAAAGTTTTCCACAAGTCTAACCAGAACAAAATACCAGCACCAAAACTATGATTTAGAATTATTTTTTCCCCCTGCCCATCGGTATGGATGCTGCTGGGAGACGTTCGTCCGCAGGAAACCGCATACGAACCCCGTATAGATTAAAGTATTTCCTAAGAGTTGGCAGGATAGGAGCATGTGCCGAATATGATGACCGGATGCTTCTTTTATACAAAATGCAAGAAGGTTTTGCCAGGTATATCCAGATGAAGAAGGAAAAATTTTCTCTGATCATTCAAGCCCTCAAAACATCCGCCCACAGGGCGGATACTGATAGGCGATTGTTGTCTGAGCCCTCACAGAACGTAGCGAAGCGGAGAGAATGAGAGCGAGTTAATCGCCAAGCCCGTCGCGGCGACTAAGCGACCCGGAGGGGAGAGCGCGAGAGGG
>CAZZHU010000216.1:0-1656 GCA_964654045.1 uncultured Leptospirales bacterium | reverse complement strand
CACTCTCGCAATATTCCACGACCCGCATCCGGGTCACATCCCCTGCCCCGGGTTGGGGCAAACTATTTAAGCGCCTTCGCAATTTTCCCGAGGGCGCGTTCAACATTCTCGTGCGAATTGAAGGAACTGATTCGTATGTAGCCTTCGCCGCAGGTTCCGAAGCCCGCCCCGGGCGTGACCACCACGCCCGCCTTTTCCAGGAGCAGGTCGAAGAAGGCCCATGAATCGCGGTCGCCCTTCACCCAGATGTAAGGCGCGTTCTTCCCGCCGGTGCAGGTAAAACCGAGGGAGCCCATGCCTTCGATGATCATGGCCGCATTCTTCAGGTAATAGTCCCCCATTTCCCGCACCTGCCGCCGGCCCTCGTCGGTGTAGACAGCCTCGGCGGCCCGCTGGATCGGGTAGGACACCCCGTTGAACTTGGTGGACTGCCGCCGGAGCCAGAGCGGATGGAGGAACACCGGTTCATCCTTACGGGAATAGGCCCGGCATTTCTTCGGCACCACCGTGTAGGCACAGCGGGTGCCGGTAAAGCCGGCAGTCTTCGAGTAGCTGCGGAACTCCACCGCCACCTCCTCGGCTCCCTCGATCTCGTAGATGCTGCGGGGGAGTTTTTCATCGCGGATGAAGCTCTCGTAGGCAGCGTCAAAGAGGATGAGGGCCCGGTTCTCCCGCGCGTACTTCACCCACTTCGCCAGCTGATCCTTTGTCGCTGTCGCCCCGGTCGGGTTGTTGGGGAAGCAGAGGTAGATGAGGTCCGCCTTCCTGTCCGGGACATCGGGGACAAAGCCGTTCGCTTCGGTCGACTCCAGGTAGATGAGACCCTCGTAGCGGCCGTCGCGGTTCACGCCGGTCCTGCCGCCCATGACGTTGGTGTCGACATAGACCGGGTAGACCGGGTCGGGCACCGCTATGTCAATGTCGTTGGCGAAAAGCTCCTGGAAGTTGCCCGTGTCGCACTTGGCGCCGTCGCTCACGAACACCTCGTCCGGGGATATGGAGGCGCCGCGTGACCGGAAATCGAACTCCGCGATCTTCTCCCTTAAAAAATCATAACCCTGTTCCGGGCCGTAACCGCGGAAGCTCTTCTCAGAGGCCATGTCATCCACGGCGCGGTGGAGCGCCCCAATGCAGGCCGGCGGGAGCGGCAGGGTCACGTCGCCGATACCCAGGCGGATGATCTCCATGGAGGGGTTGCTTTTCGAGAAATCGGCGACCCGCTTCGCGATATCGGAAAAAAGGTATGAAGCCTTGAGCTTCAGGTAATGTTCGTTGACCCGTATCATGGGATCCTCCGTCAGAATAAAATTAAAAATAGCCGCTGCCGGCCTGTTGGGCTCAGGAAGTTATAACCCGCCTGTTTTTAGGCAAGCAACTTTTTTATTTAACATGCGTGATTGATACGAGATAGCAGTCGTAAACTGGGGGGCATGGGCCATCCCGGCCGCCTATATACTACCTGCTGAACTTTAACGAAAAGCCTCAGCGGCTCTCCCCGACCGGCTTCCCGATGGCATGGGTTATTTCAAAATTCATGACTTTAATAAAGTATAATCCTCTCTATCTGCATGTAAAAACTGGATATAAATATAAAACTTGTCCCCCCTCTCCGCTTTGCGGTTTACTATGTAAGGGCGGGGTAGAGAGATGTTGACA
>CAZZHU010000215.1:0-5740 GCA_964654045.1 uncultured Leptospirales bacterium | reverse complement strand
AGGATGAGGTTGATGCCAACGCAGGCACAGGATGTGCCGAATGCGTTGGCCCCAGAGGGGGGCTTGGACGCTTGAAGATAGTGATAAAGTCCCCCTCCGGGGGATTTAGGGGGCTTGGTTAAAACGTATGCTGTCCGGCAGAAGAGGTTTAACTTCATGAACAGAATGATATATTTCGCGCCCCTCGCGTGTTTTCCCCTGATGGCGCTGGCACAGCAGAGTTCCGGCGATTCCATGAAAACCGACAACCCCTACGTGGCGGCCCTGCTGATCCTCATCGTCACCCTGTCGGTCGCCGTGGCGATCACCGGCTACTTCCGGTTCGAGAAACGGGGCCGCGCGGTCACCGGCATCATCTTCGGCGTCCTGGACTGGCTCATCACGGCCCCCGTCTGCATATCGGCCGGCGTGAACTCCTATGTCAGCCTGGCCATCGCCACCGCGTCGGCGCTCCTCCTCGCCTTCATGATGGTACGCTACGGCCGGAACCTGTCGTCCTTCTTCCAGCGGAATGACGCGAAACGCATCGATGCCGACGAAGACTGAACCCGTCGGAGCTATGGTATGAAAGAACGGCCGGACCCCGCACTGAAGAAATCCACCAGGGAAAAAGATTACAATAAAATAAAACTGCGCCTCTCGATCGCGGACATCCTCCTCAATATCGCCATCATCGGGATACTGGCCTTCAGCGGCATATCGCCCCTGATCGTAACGACCGTGACCGGTTACCTGTCGAATGATTACCTGGTGTTTCTCGTCTTCATCACCGTGATTGGCGTTATCTACTCGGTGCTTGACTTCCCCTTCGATTTCTACGGCGGCTACGTGATCGAGCACCGCTTCGACCTGTCCAACCAGTCCATACCGGCCTGGCTGTTCGAAAAAATAAAGGGGGCCGCGGTGGGGATCGTCGTCGGGGTCCCGGTGGCGATGGTGTTCTACCTGTTCCTGAAGATGACCGGCTGGTTCTGGTGGCTCTGGTTCAGCGTATTCATGTTCATCATATCGGTGTTCCTGGCGAGGATCGCGCCGGTGGTCATTTTCCCCCTCTTCTACAAGTTCAGGGAGCTCGAGTCGGAGGAGATCCGCGAGCGTATCCGGGGCCTCCTGGAAGGGAAGGGCATTCCCATCAGCGGCATCTATTCCTTCAACCTGAGCAAGGACACGAAAAAGGCGAACGCCGGCTTCACCGGCATCGGCAGGAGCAAGCGCATCATCCTGAGCGACACCCTGATCGAGCATTTCACCCCGGACGAGATCGCCGTGATCTTCGCCCACGAGATGGGGCATTACAAGAAGCGCCATATCATCAGGTCGATCGTACTCGGCGCGGTGAGCATCTTCCTGTCGTTTTTTCTCTGCGGCGAGCTGTACCGGCTGACGCTGGTGCAACTCGGTTACGCGAACGTGTACGATATCGCCGCGATCCCCATTCTCTTCCTGTACCTGACCCTGTTCAGCCTGGTTACCATGCCGCTCTCCAACGCGCTGTCGCGGCGTTACGAACGCGAGGCTGACCGCTACGCCCTCGACGCCACCCGGGACCGGGACTCCTTCATCTCCTCCATGGAGAAGCTCGCGGACCTGAACCTTGCCGACCGCGACCCGAACCCGGTGACGGAGTTCATGTTCTACAGCCATCCATCCATCAAGAAAAGGATCGCCTTTGCGCATAATCACGCGCTGTAGCTCTCATCATCGCAGCCGGAGAAAATCCAGGCTGGCCGGGGGGGTCCAGCGGCACCTTCATGTCGGTAATGCTTTCAGGTTACCGAGAACCAATGCCGGCCCATGCCGGCAGGAAAAGTTCTGGACAGGGGCCTCAAAGTCAGCTTAATTATCCCACTGAGGGGACCGGCGCGGTATTTCGACCCATCTGTAATTCCGGATCAAATGAAATTATGGAAGAAAAACGCAGATATTTCAGGGAAAGAATATTCACATTTATAACGCTCGCGCGCAATCAAAAGAAAATCGACGCAATTGCCTATGACGTTTCACTGGGCGGCATAAGCTTTGTCAGCTCCCAGGTATATGAAGTGGGCGATACGTTTACCGTTGCATTCAATAATAACGGCGTCAGCATTAAACGAGGCGGTGCCATCAGATGGAGAAATGTTGTCAATAAGGTTGTCGGCATGAAACGGTACGGATTTGAATTTGATGTTCTTTTGCTGGAAAGTGAATTTGAAAAAATATGTTCATTATTCATTGAGGAATAAACCGGGCAGTCCTTGCAGGCGCGGATCGGACCGGGCGGCCTCCGGGGGGGCGCCCGGTCCGGACCTGTGAAAGATATCAGTAGCAGCCGTTGATGGATATGTCCACCGCCCAGGGCGCGTTGGGGTCCTTGCCCTGCTCGTTCATGACGCCCCTGAAGATCGATCCTGAGCATCTCTTTGATCTGCATTTCTCCCCATCGTCGCGGATACCGTCTACATCGAGGTCGAAATCATACCACCAGCGGTCGTCGGCGGAACCGAACTTGAGCTTGCTGAGGTTGATTGAAGTGACTTTTGTCACGTTTCCTGCTTTTTTCAGATATGCCTCGATGATCATTTTTCTCGCCTCTTCGTTCGAAGGAGGTTCCTTGCCTGCGCCGGCCTCCCGGGACGATTCGCCCACCGAGATGGTGTCGTAGATGAAGGCCCCGCCGGACTGCCGGTATATGGCGGTGATGTTGAAGAGCACCCTCTTGCCTCCCTGCACAGCGGTGACCTTCACGGGCTGGCCGCAGAATCTCGTTTTGGCGATCACCTCATGCATGGCGCCGTCCTTTCCCCTGACCTTCCTGCCGGTGGTTACCAGCTTCTCGTACAGCGATGACGCGCCGCCCTTTTCAACCCTGGCTATCTTTTCCCGGGGATACGTTTTAGACCAGTGGCGAAAGACATCGCCCTGGACCCTGTTCCAGGGTACGCAGTCAGCGGCCGCGATGCCGGACCAGAGGCATATGACGGCAGCTGCTGTAAGTCCCGTTACTGAGATTTTCATGGATATCCTCCTTGTGATTAAGATATCATTTTACTTAATGATAAACAACGGGCGGCGGTATGTCGAGACTTTTTTTGAAACCGATGCCCGGCTCCTGATGTTAGCCAGCAGTCGGGTTCTGATCCCCTGCGTATCATGCGCTTTTCACCGGCACGGTATCATAAATTTTCATTGACTTTCACGAGTTTTCCGGGAAACTGATGACCGGCACCGCAGATAACGCCGCCAATCACCTGATTTCATATGCCGGAGCGTTTCGAGGGGTATGCAATGAAACACATGATGGTAATCATCGCTCTTTGCTCTTCTGTTGTTCTTTTCTTCTGTTCCTGCGGGCGCGACCGCAGCTACGAAGCATACGTTACGGACCACGGATACCTGATCTTCACGGAAGACGGGAAGGGCGGTTACCGACGATCAGCCGGCGTTCCGGATGATTGTGCCGATACCAGGGTCCATTATCCCGAGATCGGCTCTCACCGCGGTTATTATCACAGGTTGGATGAGAGTGATTGTCCGCGCGTTCGTAACTATCAACATCGCTACCGGGATGAAATTCCCTGCCCCCGTTCCCGGCGCGCAATTCCCCGGCGGCGTTCTGACTATTCTGACTGTTGTGACCCGTGCGGACGGTACGGGACGCCTCATGACAGTGATCCCCGCCGATACATGAAAGAACAGGACGACACGGCGTTGCATTATGTCGAGATGGGCGTTTTCCACGGCTATCATCACGGATGGCATGATACTGACTGCCCGCGTTCGCGGCAGTATCATCAACGCTACCGCGATGAAGATCCCTGTCCCTGTACCCGTCATGCAACTCCCTCGTGGCACCGGGACTGTTATGATGCTCCCCGGTGGCATGGCAGGTATCATGCAAGGGCCGCCGTTAAACACAAGAAACAACAGGCCTCCAGGGGCCACGGGAAGAAGGATGAAAAAGCAACCGGGAACCTGGAAGATACCGACGGGGGAGGAAAAATCATCCAGGAAAAAGATTCGGGGGAAAAAGATTCAATGGAAAAAGAGACCAGGCAGGAAAAAAACCTGGATGAATGCCAGAATCTCCAAAAGAACTGCATGGATGGATGTGATACGCAGGACAGCGGTTGCCTTGAGCGGTGCACGGAAGTTTATAACCAGTGCAAAGAGTCAAGATGAGCTGGCATGGATTGGCATTCCGGTACAGGCTTCCTGTCCCGGCGGACTGAATAGAGTGAATTATCCCGGAAGAACCTCATCCGGCATTGCGGCTGCCGCCCATTTCTATCCCCACCATGCAGATGTCATCGTCAAAGCTCTCATTCCCGGTGAAGCGGACGAGTTCGCGGTATATATGCTGCACGAAATCACCGGTTTTGAGATTGATGATCCCGGGAAGGACATCATGCATGAAAACGTCCTCGAAGAATTTACCCCTCGTATCCTTGGCTTCGATGATGCCGTCGGTGTAGAGCAGGAGCCTGTCGCCGTTATTGAGGCTGACTGACTTTTCTTCGAAGGTGAGGTTCTTGTACACCCCTATGAATGTCCCCCTGCTTTCCAGTTCCTCGATGCTCCCGTTCCGCAGCAGCAGGGGGAAGGTGTGGCCGCCGCGGGAATAGGTGAATTTCATGCCGGCGGCGTCGATGATGCCGTACACGGCGGTAAGGAAGTTGCCCGCCATGAGTCCGTTCGACCTGGAATTGATGTAATCCAGCAGGGTGCCGGGGCTGTTCCAGGTCTTATCCGCGGTGTCGATAAGGGTTTTGATCATGCCGGTGATGAGCGACGCCGTTACGCCGTGGCCGGAAACGTCGCTGACGAATATGCCGGTGACGCCTCTGCGCAGGGGAATGAAATCGTAAAAATCCCCGCCCACCATTTCCATGGGCCGGTACAGCGAATAGATGGAAGCCCCCTCGGTGACGGGAGGGGCCAAGGGGATGAGCCGGTTCTGCATGCTCCTCGCGCTGGCGAGATCGTGCAGCAGCTGCAGGTTCATCTTCATCAGCCCGTTCGTGTGATGAAATTCCCGCAGCCTGAACCGGTAGATGATCGTTGAAAGGATGAACCCGATCACGCCGAGGATCAGGACGTTGGTGATCTTGATAACTTTCAGGTCGATGTCGCGCAGTATGGTCAGCAGCCCGGCAGTCAGGAGAGCGGAGATGGACAGGTACAGGATTATCCGGTACGTTTTATCAAGGTACAGGGCAACGGCTATGATGATGCAGATGACCGCGTAGAACACGAGGTCCCCGTGGTAGTAATGGGTAATGGCGCACAGGTACACGAACATCAGGGGGATGGTTATGAGCGCGGCGTTCTGCGCGATTTTCATCAAGGTGAGGTTCTTCCCCAGCTTTGTAATAGCCAGGTACGCGGCGATATATGTGAACGACAGCGCGATTTGCACTTTGTGAAACAGTTCGAGCCTGCTGAAATAAAGCTCTTGTTCCAGGTATACGGCCCGCTGCTTGAATACATAATGTATAATAATGAAAATGATCGCGGATATTATGATGCTGAAGAAACAATAGATAAAGATCCGCCTGCAATTGATATCGGTGTTTTCCCGGTCGAATTCGACACGCTCGCTCCGGCTGAGCGGTATGGGCCAGTCATCAATGAATTTTTTTATTCTGCGATACAGGTACGACGTTTTCATATGATTGATAGTACAGTAAAACAGTATTATTTGCAATGATTATTTCTCTGTAAATTAGTCTTGCATTACCGTTTATTCCCGGATATAGTG
>CAZZHU010000214.1:0-5866 GCA_964654045.1 uncultured Leptospirales bacterium | reverse complement strand
CATCGGCTGGCCGGACGGCGAGAAGTTCGCGGCATACTGGCCCGCGGTGCAGCACATCATCGCCAAGGACATCGTGAAACCCCACGGCATTTTCTGGCCCACCATGCTCAGGGCGGCCGGCATCGAGCCGTACCGGAACCTGAACGTCCACGGCTACTGGAACATGCAGGACGCCAAGATGTCCAAGAGCCTGGGCAACGTGGTCACACCGAAGGACCTGGCGGACCGGTACGGCAACGACCAGATGCGCTATTTCTTCCTGCGCGAGATGAGCTTCGGGAACGACGCGAAATTCAGCGAGGACGTCATCATCGACCGGATCAACTTCGACCTGGCCAACGACTGGGGCAACCTGGTGAACCGCACGGTCAACATGCTGGGCAAGTTTTTCGGCAGCGCGCTGCCGCCCTTCGATCCGTCCGAGCCCGCGGACCGGGACGACCTGGTCGCCCGGTTTAAAAGCGCGTCCGCGGACTATATCGCGTACGCCCGCAAATTCCAGACGAGCGCGGGCCTGGAAAAGCTCTGGGAATTCATCCGTCACCTGAACAAGTACATCGACACGAACAAGCCCTGGCAGCTGGCGAAGGATAACAACACGGCACTACTCTCCTCGGTCATGAGGAACATCCTGGAGGCGATCTACGGCATCGCCGTGCTCCTCTCGCCGGTCCTGGTAAGCTCGAGCGCGGCCATCATAGCGGCCCTCGGCGCGGAAGGAAAACCGCGCGACACCTCGAGACTGGCGACGCTCGCGCTCCTGGACGACGGCCGCGCGGTGGGGCAGCTCGGGATACTCTTCCCGCGCCTGGAAAAGACCGCGGCCGCGGCCGGGCCGGTCAAAAAAACGGAAACGAAGAAGAAGGGAGAAAAAGCCATGACAGTGAACGAGGAAGGACTGATCGATATATCGGAATTCGCGAAGGTGGACATCAGGGTGGCGAAGGTCCTCACCGCGGCGCGGGTCGAGGGATCGGATAAACTCCTGGAACTCACCATTGACTCCGGCCTGGACGAGCGCGTCATCATAGCCGGCATCGCCAAGTGGTACGAACCGGAAACGCTCCCCGGGAAAAAGATACTCCTCGTGGCGAACCTGAAACCGGCCACCATCTTCAAGCGGACCTCCAACGGCATGCTCCTCGCGGCGAAGGCGCCCGGGTCAGACAGGGCGGTCCTGATCGAGATCGACGATTCGATACCTGCGGGGGCGAAACTGGGATAGGACATGAAAATCGGGATTATCTCGGACACGCACAACAACCTCGCCATGACCCGCCGCGCGCTGGCCGTCTTCAGGGATAACGGCATAATCCACACCGTGCACGCCGGGGACATCACCTCGCCCAAGATGCTGGGACTCTTCACGGAATTCAAGCCCCGCTTCGTACTGGGTAACGGCGACATCGACGAAGAGGCGCTGAACGAGGAAGCCGGGAAACTGGGGTTCGGCGCCATCGAGGCAAGCTGCGTGTTCGAGGCTGACGGGAAAAAGATCATCGTCTTCCACGGCAACGACGTTCCCCTTTTCAGGCAGGCGGTCGCCTCGGGCGAATACGACTACGTGATCAAGGGACACACGCACCTGTTCGAAAATTACATGGCGGGATCAACGCGGGTCATCAACCCCGGGGCACTCTACGGCGCCGACGAGTTTACCGTGGCCATACTGGACACGGAAACCGGCAGGGTAGAGCGGATACTGGTGGAAGCGGAGTGAACGGAATGCATATCGTAACCGGCGCGAACGCCGGTATCGGAAAGTAAATCTCCCGGGAACTGTCCCTGATGGGCCTCCCCGCAGCAATGGTATGCCGCAATCACCCGTGAAACGCGAAGATATGCTTTTTATCAAGCATGGGGTAATGCTTGATATTCAGCGTCCAGAGCCGCATACCTTCGCACCGGACCGACGAGGCAATGAGGGCGTCCGCGATGGTTACTCCATGAGATTTCTTGTACCGTTTCAGGTAATGGCCGGCATGCATCCCCTCGCGGAGTCCGGGCTGAAAGAGTTTCAGCGCCGATATAAATGCTTCGGTGCGGTCTTTTCCCGGATCCCTGGTCCCCGCGAAAATTTCAGCAACCTGTATCGGCGTGACAAAAAGGTCGCCTGACGTGCTGACGGCAATCTCCCGGAACTGTTCATAGAACTGCTCTTTCCCGCGCAGTATCCAGATCAATACATCCGTATCTATCATAATCATACTGTTCTGTCCCTGCGGAGGTCCCGGATGTCGCGTTCGACATCGGAGGTGCGGCCTTTCCAGGCGCCATAGGCCTCGTCCAGGCCCGCGAGAATCCGTCCGACGTTGTTTTTCTCACGGGATCGTATGCTCTCCCTGATTATCGCCGATATGGATTTTCCGCTCTTCTTGCTCTCATTTTTCAGCTGCCGGATCGTTTCCTCGGCAAGATATATCTGAGTTCTTTTCATAAAGCCCCAATATGGTGTATATATACATTATATGTATTTTACGGGTTGATGTAAAGACAATTTTGATATTTTCCCGCGCCCCCCTCAAGCAGTACCGTCTTTTTTAACCATTTCCCTGAAATTTCATTTACATTTCCCCTGACATGGATACGATTGGATTTGAAATTATTGAAAAATATTTCCCTGAAAGCGGCATTCATGAACCTCGCTTCCAGGGGGCACGGAGCCGCCATGCCGAAACTCAAGGCCATCACCTTCGACCTGTGGGACACCATCATTCGCGACGACTCTGACGAGCCGAAACGGAAGGCCGCGGGGAGGCCCGCGAAGAAAGATGAACGCCGCGACCTGGTGCACGACTGCCTCGCGCGCCATGAATCGATACCCAGGGACCTGGTCGACCGGTCCTACGATACCGTGGACGCGGCCTTCAGCAAGGTGTGGAAGGAGCACCATGTAACCTGGACCGTTGCGGAGCGCCTGGAAATCGTGCTCAAGGGCCTGGGAAGAACACTGCCGGAGATCGAGTTCGCGGAGCTGGTGCGGCTTCACGAGGAGATGGAGCTTGAGATCCGCCCCGACATTGTCCCCGGCGCCAAAGAGGCGCTGAAGGAGCTCCATGGAAAGTACAAACTGGGAGTGATCTCCGATGCCATCTTCACGCCCGGCAGGGCCCTGCGCCAGATACTCTCCGACGCCGGGATCGTGGGCTTTTTCGACGTGTTCATCTTTTCCGACGAAGCCGGGCGGGCCAAACCGGACCCGTCAGTCTTCCTGGCGGCGGCGAAGGCCTTCGGCATAAAACCTGAAGAAATGGCACACATCGGCGACCGGGAACATAACGACGTCGAAGGCCCGCACCGGGTCGGGGCGCGGGCGGTCCTCTGCACCGCCGTCATCGACCGCGGCAGCGGAAGCACGAAGGCCGACGCCATGTTTCACGACTATGGCGAACTCCCGGGCGTCATAGCGCGGCTGAAATAGATAATTCCCATGACCACCACCGAGGAGGCTTCCATGGCACGCGAATACCGGATACTCATCATCGACGGCTACCCGAAGCCAAGCCGCGACGAATTCGACATAGCGGGCATGAAGGGCGCCGGCAAACTCTACGCGGAGATGCTCCTGAAATACCTGCCCGGCGCGGCCTATGACATCCTCTATACCAGCGACCCGGGCGTGACGATCCCGTCGATCAAGGAGCTCGCCGCCTGCGACGGGGTGCTCTGGCCGGGATGCAATCTCACCGTATACCATGCCGACGACGAGCGGGTGAAGCCGATGCTGGCCCTCTGCGACCGGGCCTTCGAGGCGGGACTGCCGCAGTTCGGCACCTGCTGGGGGATACAGCTCCCCGCCTTCGTGGCCGGGGGCGAGGTGAAGGCAAACCCGAAGGGCCGCGAGATGGGTATCGGCCGGAAGATACGCCTCACCGACGCGGGGAAGAAGCACCCCATGATGAAGGGAAAGCCGGAGGTATACAATCATTTCGTGAGCCACGACGACGAGGTGACCCGCCTTCCGGAAGGAGCGGTACTCCTGTCGGGAAACGATTTTTCCCGCGTCCAGGCCGTGGAAATAAAATACAAGGAGGGCGTGTTCTGGGGGCTCCAGTACCACCCGGAGTACGACCTGCATGAAATGGCGCGCCTCATGGTGGCGCGGGAAAAAAAGCTCACCGAGCTCGGGTTCTTCCGGGGCCATGACGACTTCCAGGAATACGTTGACCGCCTGGAGGCCCTCAACGCGGAGCCGCACCGCAAGGACCTCCGCTGGCAGCTCGGGATCGATGATGACATTCTCTCGGCGGATATCCGCCAGTGCGAATTTAAAAACTGGATAGACACGCTCATTCTCGGGAAGAAGGGATAAGGAGGAACCATGTCAGTACACAGGCAGAACGAACAGCTGGTTGAAGCGATAAAGGGCAAGTCCATCGCGGATACGATACCGTGCGCGGCAGTATTCACCATCACCGGCGAGCTTAATATTGAGCCGATCGAAGCGGGAAAAACCCTCGACCTGATGGACATCTCCATCGTGAAATGCCAGATGGGACTTTTCGGCTACAGCCCGGACAAGAAAATAGTGAAGGCCGCTGAATCGGTATCTGAGGAAATGAACAGGGAAATATCGGCATGCCTGCAAGACGGGAAACTCTCCTGCGTCGACGCCTGGGCCATAGCGAAAAAGCTCGGGGTCACGAAGATGGATGTGTCTTCGGCCTGTGAAAAGCTGGGAATACGAATAAAACCGTGCCAGCTCGGCGCGTTTTGAATTGCTTCGTCGTTTCGACTCCTTCGGGACTCCCCGCAATGACAGGCAAAATCATGATTTTACTGTAAGGGATTCTCTCCCCTGGATATATCCATGCGCAGATCTGCATTACTATTCATACTGCTGTTAACGATCAACGCCGCGTTGTCATGCGGATATTTCGATACACTTTCCTCGCTGAAGAAAACCCTGCTGGGTCTCAGCATGGAAACCGTTCCGCCGCCCCCGCCGGAGGGCGCCTTCACGCTGTCACAGTTCGGCATTACCTGGTATTTCAATCCGGCCCCCTCCTCGTACGGCCGATACGCCAACGGCGATTAACGGGTGGCGGGGCCGGTCAGCATCATTTACATCGCCCCCCTCTCCCACAGGTCAATATGCTTCAGGGATTTGATCTGTCCATGTGTTCTTTAAAGAAAGCAATCTGATCTGCCACGGCCCTTTCAAAGTGCCTGCCCCGATAGATGTCGAAGTGACCGATGGGATAGCGTTTTACTTCCGCTTTCGTTCCCAGAATTTTTGCTGTCTCTTCCATGGCGGTAAGAGGCAGCAGTTTGTCATTCTCACAGATTTGCAGCAGCACCGGGCAGGTTATTCCGCGGGCATACGTGATGGGCCGGTATTTGTCGCCGCGCACAATGATGCGGGCACAGGCCCGGTTGGGATAGTCCGCAGGCATCATGGACCTGAAGAAATCGACCTCTTCCTCGTTCGTGTAAATTGCTGCGGTTCCGGGTTTACCCAGCATGGGGATGACGTGCGGCGACAGACCCAGCCATGAGCGCACCAGATCGCGCAGGCCGTGAACAACCATCATAAATCCATGTTTAAAATCCATGTTTTGCGTCATGTGCTCCATCGCTTCCCTGCCGTCAAGTCCGGGACACTGGCTTGACACGCAGGCGATTCTTTTATCTTCAGATGCCAGTACGATGACATGACCGCCGCTGAAGGATGTGCCCCAAAGAGCGATTTTGTCCGGGTCTATTTCTTTCAGGGACCGGGCGTATCTGACAGCGCCCCGGTAATCATCCAGTTGGTCCGGTACCCAGATGAGGTGCCGGGGTTCACCGCCGCTGAGACCGAAGTATCGGTAATCAAAAATGAGTACGGCTAATCCGGCGCCCGCAAACCTCCGGCCGTACCGGT
>CAZZHU010000213.1:239-5875 GCA_964654045.1 uncultured Leptospirales bacterium | reverse complement strand
CGGTGCGGTATGTACCCCGCGGAAAATAATTCTGACAGCGGACCAAATTCATGAATCTGGTTTATAAATCAAAATCAGTGGCAGCTGCTGCGGCGGTTATACTTCTTCTGATGGCAGGGGCCATGGTATTTGAACGCGAGGGAAGGGCGGAGAGCCTATCTGTGGCTTCCCTCAAGGCGCCCGTGTCACTCGCCGGTGAATGGAAGATCATGATCGGCGATGACGGGAAGTTCGCGGCAAAAGAGTATAATGACACTTCCTGGGACACTGTTTCCCTGCCGGGGAACATCATGCCATACATACTTGCCAGGACGAAGGGCCTCGCCAGGACCGAGGGAATCATCTGGCTCAGGAAGACTATCTCCGTCGACCGCGGGCTTCCGAAAGATGACATGGGCATCAGTCTGGGAAGGATCGGCAACGCCGATGAGACCTATTTGAACGGGATCAGGATCGGCGCCATGGGTGAGTTCCCGCCTGCCGCCCACTCCATGTGGAACCATCCGCGCAATTACCTGGCGCACAGTGATTTCATCCGCTACGGCGAGGACAATGTCATAGCCGTGCGGGTATCGTACTATTTATTCTGCGAGATGCTGGGGACCATGGCCCTTGAGAACGCGAGGGAGTCGAGGGCCAGCGGGACCATTGAGAAATTTTTTGTCATCGACCTGTCCTACTTCGTCATCGCCATGGGCCTCACCCTGATGTTCATATCGGTTTTTTTTTATGTCCGGCGGCCGGCGTCGCAGGAATATCTGTTCTATTGCCTGCAGCTCATCTGCGGCCTTATCATAGTCCTGGAACTATGCACCTACTGGAACATCTACGGATCGATGCTCACCAGGTTCAAGATCCTCGGCTTCGGGTGGGCCGCCGTGAATGTAGCGCACCCCATATTCCTCCACCGGATCTATGGCCTGGAGAGGAAAAGGGTGGAGGCGGTCCTCTGGATCTACCTTGCGGCTGAAGCTTTTATATCTTTTGTCTTTATCGACACGCCGACGGTGCGCTTGGGCGGCATCATCATGGCCCTGGTGACCTTCTGTATAGGGCCGTATAATATATCGTGCCACATATCCGCCCTGCGGAAAAAACATCCCTATGCGAAGCAATTCAGTTTTTTCGGTATCGTTGTTGTCATCGGCGCCCTCCACGATGGTTCATTGTATCTCATGAAACTGCTCGGGGCCGACCTGAACTTCCTCGGGACCTGGTACCAGTACATGGTCTTCCAGTACGCCGCCGCCGGCCTCTATATCGGCACAGCCCTGGTCCTTGTTGCCCGGTACGGCAAGATCATGGACGATATAGAAGACCTCAATACGAGCCTGGAGAATTTCGTTATCGAGAACGCCCTGCTGAACGAGCGTCTCAAGGAAAGGGACGAGTCCCAGAAGCGGGGGGCGTACCCGGTCATCTCCGATATGGCTGAGGAGAAGATACAGAAGGTCGTCCACTATATCCATGAGAACTACACCTTTGACATTTCCCGGGAGGGGCTGGCCGCGACGGTTGATGTCCATCCCGACAGCCTGGGAAAGCTCTTTAAATCGGTCACCAATAAAAAGCTGGGGGATTATATCAATGAACTGCGGGTCAAGGACGCGGCGAAGAAACTGGCGCAGAGTGAGGACAATGTCATCAATATCGCCTTCTCCGTCGGATTTGACAGCCTGCGGACCTTCAACAGGGTATTCCCGAAATTCATGAACATGACCCCTGAAAAATACAGAAAAGAGAACAAGCGGTAGATCCCGCCGGCCTCCAGCCAATTTTTTTCATGACCCCATAACAAAACCGGGATGTGCCTAAATATTATCTTGATAAATTGACCCTCCCCGTGCATTGTATTCAAAAATGTCATGGGCCAGATATCCAGATGTAAGCTAATACCACATGCGGTAGCAGTCATATTCTTTGCCATAACCGCTGTCCTGGCAGTTGAAAAGCAAATGCTTTCCACCCCTGCAGTCAAGTCACTCAAGGAACAGTTTTCCCTTGCCGGCGACTGGAAAATAATGCCCGGTGATGACTTCCGTTACGCGGCGCCCGATTATGATGATTCCTCGTGGGACACGGTCTCCCTGCCGGGGAGCATGATGCCCTATGTACTCCCGAAGACCGGCAGAACCAGCGGCATCCTCTGGCTCAGGAAGACCGTTTATTTTGACCCGGACCTGCCGCAGGAGGACATGGGACTTGTCCTGGGAAGGATCGGGAACGCGGACGAGACTTTTTTCAACGGTATCAGGGTGGGCCGCATGGGCGAATTCCAGCCGGAAGCCCACTCCATGTGGAACCATCCCCGCTATTATCTTGTCCACCAGCCCTTTGTCCGCTACGGCGCCGCCAACGTCATTGCCATCCGCATATCCTACAATCTTTTCTGCGAAATAATGGGTACCGTGGCCATTGCGGACATGAAACGGTGGAACGCGGACAGAGACCTGGATAGATTTCTCTTCATCGATCTCAGTTACATAGTCCTTGCCGTCGGATTCGCCCTGCTGATCGTATACCTGTTCATCTTCATGCTGCGGCCCGTATCGCAGGAGCACCTGTTCTACTGCCTGCAGCTCCTGTGCGGATTTTTCATGATGCTTGAGGTGTGCACGTACTGGGATCTGTACGGGTCCATGGAGACCCGGTTTAAAATACTGGCCATTTCCTGGGCCGCCGTTAATGTTTCGCACCCCATATTCCTCCACCGTGTGTATAACTTGAAGAGGAAAAAGATCGAAGCAGCCCTCTGGGCATATCTTGCGGTCACAGTGCTTGTCACCCTGTTTGTAATCGATGAACCCTGGTTGCGATACGGGGGGATTATATTGGTAGTGGTCACCCAGTTTATCGGTTTATACAATCTCTCATGCCATATGACCGCCCTGGTAACCAGGCACTCTTACGCGAAGCTCTTCAGCTTTTTCGGGATCATCATGGTCCTCGGGACGATCCATGACGGCTGGGCGTATCTCCTGAAGTTTTACGTTTTCGGCATCAAGGAAATCAGCCCCTTTTTCCGGATCATGATACTGCCCTATGCCGCGGCGGGACTTTACGTCGGGACGGCCCTGATCCTTGCGGTAAGGTTCGTGAAAATGATCAAAGAGGTTGAGGACCTTAATGTCAACCTGGAGAGAAAGGTTGATGAAAGGACGCGGCAGCTGAAAATACTGACCGAGGAGCTTGAGGATAAGAATAAGATCCTGTCGGAAGTGGCCCTGCGGGACAGCCTGACGGGTCTGTACAATCATGCCGCGTTTCACGCGCGGTTGCTGGAACTCATCAACGAATCGAAGCGCCACAGGTTTTCCATGTGTGTTGTGATGATCGATATCGACAACTTCAAGGTTTTCAACGACACCTACGGCCACCAGATGGGCGACGAGGTCCTCCTGCGGATCTCGGACATCTTCAGGTCGGGGTTGCGGGAATATGACGCCAAGTCGAAATTCTTCGAGGAAAGCACGGGGAAAAACGTCCAGATGGTCAGGAATTATGACCTTGTCGGCAGGTACGGGGGGGATGAATTCGTCCTGATCCTTCCCTACTGCGGCGAGGAGGAGGCCATGATCGTTGCCGGGCGGATGTGCCGGAGCATCGAGGAGATCCGCCTGAAGAACTATCCTGATGTGAAAGTAACCGGGAGCTTCGGCATTGCCATGCTGGACGAGGATACCGAGTGCCTCGACAGCAAGGAGCTTATTGCCCTGGCGGACAAGGCACTCTACAGGGCCAAGGCTGAAGGGAAGAACCGCATCTGCTACATGAAATACCGGTAAGGGGAGGGGTCTATGAAAAAGATGATACTCATGGCGCTGGCCGCCGCATGGTCCGCCTCCGCGGGATGTGCATTAAAACCGGACACGGCGGTAATCAGGGAAGGTGGTGCGTTGTGGGCCCGCGAGGGCGCGCGGGTCACCATCGAGGGGAAAGTGGCCAGGGAAATATGGCAGCACATGATGGCCCCTCCACGCGGATACGGCCATGAAACCTATTTTGACATGGGAAGGCACCAGATCGTAATCTATTCCCGGGAGCATATTGATTGCGGCGGCACGGTCCGGGCGACCGGCACGGTGGTCAAGCTTGAAGGGTCGTCTGAAAAATAATTCAGTAAAAAATGGCACAACAGTATATCTTTTGTTTAGATAAAGTATTGACATACAATAATACATGGGTATTAGTAATTATCATCTGCACCGCACTGTCAAACCTGGTTTGGATTTCTCGAAGCATACTATCCCGCGCTAACGGCCGGGTTAATAATAATTTCTGGAGGAGTCAATGGGTTGGGAAGAAACGTACAAGCAGAAGCTGGTTTCCATCAAGGACGCGGTAAAAGTTGTTAAATCCGGAGATTTCGTCTGTACAGCCGGCGGACCCTGCGCCGCCTACGATCTCATGACCGAGCTGGCTGGCAGATATGAAGAACTGGAGAACGTGACCGTATCATCGGCGCTCATGATGCGTCCCCTGCCGCACCTGGACGCGAAATACAAGGGGCATATCGGCCACCTGGCCCTGTTCCTGGGACCCCTTGAGCGTATCTTCATGCCCCAGGGAAACATAAAAGTCAACTCCTGCAGCTTTTCGAATTTCGATGACCTCATAACACAGGAGCTTAAACCCGATGTCGTTTTCATGGTCTGCTCCGAACCGGATGAATGGGGCTATATGAGCTACGGTCCCGGCGGGGCCTCGGTGAACCATTCCATTATGAAGACCACGCGTGAGGTTGTGGTCCAGGTCAACAAAAAGGTGCCTTTCGTATTCGGTACCCACGCCCACATTCACGTCAGCCAGGCCACCTGTATCTGCGAGCAGGATTACGACATTCCGGTCCTTCCCAACATCCCCATTACCGACGTGGAAAAACAGATCGCGTCCCATATAGTGGAGCTGATCCCCGACGGCGCCACCGTGCAGCTCGGCTTCGGGGGCATCGCCAACGCGATCGGCTTTTTCCTGGACAGCAAGAAGGACCTGGGCCTGCACACCGAGATGATGACTGACTCGATGATGGACCTGGCGAAGAAAAATGTCATCAACGGCAAATACAAGTCCTATTACCCGGGCAAGATCACCTTCGGTTTCGGCGTGGGATCAAAGGAACTCTACGAGTTCATGCACCGCAACCCGATGCTTGAGTCAATGCCGATCCATTTCATCAATGACATCAACAACATCGCCATGAACGACAACTTTATCTCGATCAACAACGCCCTGACCGTGGACCTGACAGGCCAGGTCTGCTCCGAGTCGATCGGGTTCAACATGTTCAGCTCCACCGGGGGTCAGCTTGACTTCGTCCGGGGTGCCCGAAGATCGAAGGGGGGCAAATCCTTTATGGCCCTCAACTCCATGTCCGTCGGGAAAAACGGGCCCATCAACCGCATCACGTCGACGCTCCAGCCGGGGACCGTGGTGACCACGCCCAGGTCCGACACGCAGTACGTGGTGACGGAATACGGCATCGCCGACCTCTGGCTCAAGAGCATCGAGGACCGCGCCCGCGCCATGATCAATATCGCCCATCCCGATTTCCGGGAAGGCCTCGAGAAGGAGGCTGTCGAGGCGGGCCTGATATCAAAAAAAGTGATGATGGCGAAGGGATAACCCCCCAGCCCGCG
>CAZZHU010000213.1:0-229 GCA_964654045.1 uncultured Leptospirales bacterium | reverse complement strand
TCGGAACAATCCATTTTTCGGAAGTCCCCCTCCGGGGGATTTAGGGGGCTTGCGGTATGAACATATGAATAAATACAACAGGAGGAACCTATGTTAAACAATCCGGAAGCGACGCAGCAGGCATTGCAGATTTTACGGAGCGGCTCCACGTTCCAATGGTATGTGATCCCCATGCTTGCCTTCGTCATGTATATCTATTTCAACGAAATAGCGAAGAAGAACTGGAAGG
>CAZZHU010000212.1:0-6044 GCA_964654045.1 uncultured Leptospirales bacterium | reverse complement strand
CTTTGATGGTTCGATTAAAAACTGGAAGGAACTCGGCGGAAAAGATGAAAATATCGTCGTGATTTCCCGTGATACCAGCTCCGGTACCTATGAGATATGGCACGAGAAAGTAATGAAAAAAATTGACGTTCGCGGCGATGCCCTCCTGCAGGCGTCCAACGGCGCCATCGTTACCACCGTGGCTGGAAATCCCAAAGCTCTGGGATATGTCGGCTTCGGATATATCAATGACAGCGTAAGGGGCGTAACGGTCAACGGAGTCGCCGTAACCATTGAGAACGGCAAATCGGGAAAATTCCCCGTTTCCCGGAAGCTCTACATGTATGTGAATGAGAACAAGCTCTCTGATGAAGTGAACAAATTCATCAGCTTCATATTGGGCAAGGAAGGCCAGGACCTGGTCAAATCAGCAGGCTATATTCCACTGTAAAATTTCATACATGACGGTAAAATGAAGATGGAGGGGGATTCCCCCTCCATCTTTTTACTCCATGGATCCCATTCCAGTTTGAAATATGTATTTCCGAGGTTACACGTATCTTTGTGTGGGGATAAAAAAAGAGGGAAGGGTCTTTTGTCGAATCCTTCCCTAAAAATGCTTAATGTATCTGTGGAGTATTAAGCGGACTGTAAACAACCATCATATCGTCCTGCGGCCAACGAGGCGGCTATCATTACACACTGGATCGTGCCGTTCATGCAGCAAGGTAATGTCTCCCGCCTCTCCGGTTCATCTGAAAACATTAAATAACCTGTAACCACTGTTATCCTGGATCACGACTCCCAGTATATTGTTATCGGTTACATGTTCAGTTTTCCCGTTTTCCCCCGTTACTTCGATGAAAACAGGCACACGATGGAGGAACCGGTAGGGACCAGCCTGAATTACTTTTTTCGGCGCGCCGACACCCGTTACTGATTGAATACGGCCCCTGTATTCCCTCGCCTGGAACATGGCATCACTGATTCTCTGGCGTTCAATAAAAATACGCCAGAAATCTTCTCCCGACAGGTGGCGTTTTGATTTTCCTTCGGCTGTCCGGGGATAAACTTGTTCAATATATTCCTTCTTTGGTATAAAGATCTCTACGATGGCGTCACTATTTCCCTCATGGGCGTTCATGCAGATATAATTCGCCAACTCTTCCAGTGACGAATAACGTTTTCCTTTATTGGCAACAGGTTTCTTTTTCGAGCAGCCTCCCGCGGCTACGAATGTCATGATCATTGCCATGGAAATAATCAGGTTGAGCGTTTTCCTTTTATTTGTCATTTGTTAATCTTCCGCTATGAGTTATCATTATTGCCGCACTAACAATGCGGGGGATAAAAACATTTGTTTCTATCCCCCGCACGAGTACATGTATTCATCCTTAGAAATCAATTTACAGGATATTCGGTCCATCCAGACGTCCAGTTATTGGCGCTGTTCTGGACCGCGCCGATAAAGGTCGCCGTGGTGTCAAAAAAACCATCACTGGGAGGCGTGGCGGCTGTTACGCTGTTGATCGCTCCCGCCTGGGGGACCCATGACGCGGCCGTCAGATGCGCAACAGTGTCAATCCCGCTTTCAGCCAGGTATGATGTGGCAGGGGCGTTATCCGCCGTGATATTGGCTCCGGCATTTACCGTCCCGCTGCTGGCAGCGGTATATGCCGTGGCGCCGCTGGCTTCAACAAGGGCGCTGTCAAGATTCACGATGGTCGGGCTATCAACGACATAAAAGGCCTGGCCTGACTGGCAGCCATAGGCGTACACGTTCCGGAAAGTGGGCTGAACCCCCCTTCTCATGTGGGCGTATGATTTTGTTGCTGCCAGGCCGACGAGAGTTACGTTGTAATACACAGGCGCAGTAACCGGGGTCGCGGTATACGATGTCTCATTATTGTCATGCTCCAGGACCTTATCGCCGTAGCCGGCCTTGTCCGCAATGGCGAACTGGACCTTGCCGCTCCATCCCTCGACGCAGTCTATCTGGTCATCTTCATTAGCGGTGGCGACAATATGTTTCAGGTTGACCGCGCCGCCAAACATCTCGAAACCGTCATCGGAGCAGCGATGCACCTGCACGTAATCTATCGTGGTGCCGCTTCCCACTGTGTAGAGGGTAAGGCCGTTCAGTTCCTTGGTGCCGGTGTAAATATGGCCGGCAAACTGGATCCTCACGTAGTTGAGGACGCCGCTATTGTCGGCGTTGTCAGAACCTCCATAGCTCCCTGTTCCGCATTCGCCGGTCGGTGTGCCGCCGATATTGGTGACACCATTGCCGTTTATGACGATACCGCCCCAGTCCTGGGAGCCGCGCGCTCCCGCCGCATTCGCGCTGGTAAAGGTTATCGGCGCTGCCGCGGTTCCGTTGGCGTAGATCTTCGCGCCCCGGTCAATGACCAGCAGCGACACGCTTGAGGTATCGCCCTTGATCGTGGCGCCGGATCCGATCGTCAGCGAGGCGCCGGCATTGAATTTCACCGCGCCCATCAGGGTCACGTTGGCGTTGGCCGGAATGACAACACTGCTGTTGTATTCACCGATCAGCGATCCGCCGTCGGGAATAGTCTTGGGCATGAAGGACAGCAATCCAAGCATCATGCCTGAACTGTCATCTTTTTTTTCCCCTGTCAATTCACATGACGAAACGGAAAGCATGACCGCCAGCGCTGCCACTGCCGGCACGGCATGCTTGAATGTTTTTCTTAAGAAATTCATATGATATTTTCCTCCTGAGTTTTATTGAAATGATTTCTTAATCAAACATAACATACTCGTGAATTATAATGGAATTATAAGCATATATTGAATTATTTCTAAAATTTATAACTGTACGCGACGCCGATGGAACGCCCCAGCCGGTATGTCTCGGTGGTTATTTTCTTCTTATAGATCAGCATTGACGGATTGGTGACTTCCTGGGTGACCTTCACGGCAGGATCGATCAGGTTGGAAAAAGTGACCTTAATATCCCCATACTTGAGTATCCTCTGCTTGATTACCAGGTCCAGCTTCGAATAGGGTTCCTGGTAGGCATCACCGAAGAATACGCCAGATTTCAATGTACCGACCCGGAGAATTCTCCGGCCGCTGATATTGTAGACCATGGACGCATTGAAGCCGGCATCATTATTGTCATATTCAAAACCGCAGTTGACCATCCAGGGCGACTGTCCCTGGAGGGGCCTGTTCCTGCTGGTATATACCGTCAGGTCGGTCAGATCGCTGGCCACTGAGCCCAGTTTCAGTGGGTCGATGTCTCCCCGTTCAATAGTATTTGTGTATTGAAGCTCTATCACCGACCATATATACGCCGCGTTGGCCGACACCAGGAACTGTTTCAATATTTTTTTTACCTCATCGGGACCCCCGAAAGCGAGATTCTTCCTGACTTCCAGCTCAACGCCGATATTTTTGGCATACCGCGCGTTGCGATACGTGTAAAAGGTGGTGCTGGTGGTGCCGGCTGTCTCGAGCATTTCAATCGGTTTTTCCAGATATTTATAAAATGCCGACGCGGCAATAATTTCCAGGGCGGACGGGAACCATTCAACCCTGAAATCGTAATTATATATGTCCGTCTGCTTGAGATACTTATTTCCCTTGATGTATACTTCCTTTGAAAGGAGCGAATACACGGTCGGAGACAACTCCCGGAAATCAGGCCTTCCCAGCGTCTTTGAGAAAGCCAGGCGAATGTTGATATTATCTATCGGCGACGCGGTCAGGCTAACGCCGGCCAGGTGGTTGTCCTTTTTCAGCGGGGTGGCGTACAGGTCCCTGTTGGTAAGATAGGTTGTGTCGAAAGTCTTTAAATTCATCAGGGAGCGTTCATAGCGGTAACCCCCGACAAGACGCAGCTGTTTTATAATAGGAATATCCAGCTGGCCGTAGCCATTCAGGACATTGAGAGTGCCGCTGTACTTGTCGCCGCTCGTGGTGATCTCCTGGAGATAGTAATGATAGGCGTCGCCGGGCGCGGTGGTGCCGACTATAAAGGGCCACCCGAAATACCATTCGATCTTTTCCCGGGGATTTTCCCAGCCCACGGAGCCGTTGTTCTGCCACTGGAAGGTCCTCTTAGAGGATTCCCGCTCCCGCACATGAAGGCCGCCGCCTACCTTAAACTTGCTGTAGATGCCTGTCCACTGCTTGAACCTGTAGCTGATCGCCGCCGAGCCCTCGCCGACCCAGTCGGAGTGTTCGATCCAGTACCTTCGTATATCATTGGAACGGTAAAGCTCGAAAATGCCGGGAGTTCCCGCGTCCGCCGCGTCGGTAAGCTGTATCTGCCGCACATCAGGCTCTTCCTGCTCGGCAAGCGAATATGACCCGCTCCACTCGATGGTCGTGTTAATAGAGGGGAAGGTGTGCTCGCCGGCCATCTGCGTAAACAGAAGTCCCGATGACACGAATTTCAATTCATAGTTCTTTGCTATGTCAAGGCCGCTTGTCGAGTTCTGCCGGTCGGCATTGTAGCCGACCGCCACGTCCGTCGAATCCTTCGACTTGTGATTATAAAAAACGGTCCCGCGGATTTTATGCTCCTCGCTGGAAAAGCCAAGCGATAACAGGACTCCCTTGTTCGTGTTGTACTGGGAATTTTCTATGTTGTATACTTTTTCCGGCATTAAATTGCCGTAGGGTTTATAATAATTGGATTTGATGGTTTTGCATGTTTCGCTGAAAACCCCTGAAAAAACAAAACCGATGGTGTATTTTTCCTTGATTTTAAAGCTATCTCCCACGGTCACATCAAATTTGCCTGATGGGAAGCCCTTAATCTTATACGGGGTATATACGTTCTGGACCGATGTTCCCACTTGATATCGTATGATCGCCGGTATCGCTGAATAGTTCAGCCCCACCTTGTCGATTCCCCACTTGTTCAATTCGGCGGGCATTTTCCGCGTGCCGTCGTCGACACCAAACCAGTCCCAGGAGCCCCCCTTGTAGGTCCAGAAGCTTTTCCCCATGGTGTTCAAATCGAACGTGGCCCCCAGCGACACCCGGGCCAGCAATTGATCGGGATAATCCTTGGGATTGATTTTAACAACACCGCCGCAAAAATCACCGGGAAGATCGGGCGTGTACGCTTTTATCACGACAAGATTGTCCAGCAGCGCGACGGGGAAAATATCGATGGGAGTAACCCGCGAATCAGGATCGGTTGAAGGCAGCACGGTATCGGACAGCATTGTGGAGGAATAGCGTTCCGCCATGCCTCTGATGACTATTTTATTGTTCTTGTCCATGGTGATACCGACCACGCGCCTGGCCGCGTCCGCCGCGTTGCTGTCCGGCGTTTTCGCGATCTGCTCGGAGCTTATGGCGTCCTGGGCGACGGCCGCCTTCTTTCTGGCCGACAGGAGCGAGGCCTCGGTATTGGATATTTTCTTCGCGGTTACCACCATTTCGTCGGCGGTCTTGTAACCCATGCTGATATTGATCCGCGCCTTCTGACTGGGCGCCAGGGCAATCGTTGAAGCCGAAGTCTGGTATCCCATCATCTGGAATACGATCTTCACGGTCCCCGGTTTTACGTTGTTGACCAGGTATGTTCCATTGATGTCCGTAACACCGTACGCCTGCTGGCCCTCGGCGATGACCGTGACGCCCACCAGGGGCTCCCCTGAAACCGCGTCGATGACCTTTCCGCCGACGGAACCCGGCGCTTCGGCCCTGAGCATGCCGCCCGGCGCCATCGTCAGGATCATGATGCACCATGCGATAATAGTTCCTCGTATCTTCATCATCCAATTTCTCCTCTATACTGAACCGCAGCGGCGTGCTCAAATGAGCGCGAACCTGACCGGTTGAAATATCTTGACTGTTATGGGCTTGCCGCCGCTGTTGACGCTCGGCTTGAATTTTTTCCTTCTGAAGCAGCGGGACGCCGATTGTTCAAGGCCATGGCCGAGCTGCTTTCCCACGGGCCTGGCCCTCAGCACGTCCCCCTCGTCGCTGATGATCAGCTCGAGAACCACCGTCCCCTGGATGCCCGCGGACCTCGCCTGGGATGTGTATTCCGGCTGAACCTCCGGGCTAAGGTCGAT
>CAZZHU010000211.1:0-6085 GCA_964654045.1 uncultured Leptospirales bacterium | reverse complement strand
TACCATAACAAGCCGAAGGAAACGGCCGAGACCATGACGCCGGACGGCGGGCTCCGCACCGGCGACCGCGCCTACATTGACGATGACGGCTTCGTGTACATCACCGGCAGGATCAAGGAACAGTTCAAGCTGGAGAACGGCAAGTTCGTCTACCCCGCGGCCATCGAGGAGGAAGTGAAGCTCATGCCCTACGTCGAATTCGCCATGGTCTACGGGCTGAACATGCCCTACACCGTGTGCCTGATCTATCCTGATTTCATCGTAATGGAAAAGTACGCGAAGGAGAACGGCCTGCCCGTCGACCATGAAGAGATGATCAGGGACAAGCGGGTCGAGAAGCTGATCTTCGACGCGATGCAGGCGCAGTTGAAGGAAAAATTCGGCACCTACGAGATCCCGAAAAAGATACTCCTCATTACAGAGGGATTCACCGTGGAAAACGGGACGCTCACCCAGACGCTGAAGCTGAAGCGGCGGGCCGTGGTGCAGAAATACCAGGAGGCGATCAACAGGCTCTACCAGGAGAACTGATCCGGTCTCCGGCAGGGGACCCGGTTCATACGAAAAAGCGACGATTATTGATAATAATCGTCGCTTTTTTAATTCCAGTCCGGCGGCATGGACATGCCGCCGGACGTTTAATGTGAAGATCCTGCGCCGCTCACGCGGTGACGTTGAGCGGCTCGATATAGACCGGGTCCCCGCTCTCCATGAGGTCCAGGTACTGCCTGTGCATCCTCTTTTTATGCTCGGCGAAGATGCCCCTCGCCTTGGCGAAGGTCGAGGCGAACGCCAGGGACTCCCTGACGAGCTCTTCCTCGTTCGCGCAGGCCTTTCGTATGATATTGTGCCGTTCGAGCTCCTGCGCGCCTACCCTGCGCCCGGTGAGGATCATGTCCTCCATGAACCACACGGGCAGCGCCTTCTTGATGATTTCCAGCATGGACGGCATGAAGGCGATGTTGATATCCACCTCGGGGAAACAGAAATAGCCCCGGTCTGATTTCATAAAGCGAAAATCGCAGCAGATGGCCAGCATCGCCCCGTCCCCGAAGGCGTGTCCTCCGATGGCGGCGATCAGAGGCAGGGGATAGGTGAGCATGCGTTTCGAGACCGTGTTGAGGGAGTAGAGAAAATCACGCACCTCCTGCTTTTTGCCTGCGGCCAGCGACCCGGCCACCCATTCGACATCGATCCCCACCGACCAGAACTTTTCATGCTTCGAGCAAAGCACCACGGCCTTGAACGACTCGTCAGCCTCGATCGAATCAAGGACGGCGAGAAGGTTACTGATGAACTCCGGATTATGCTTGTTCTCTCCCGAATCCATGGTGACCAGTGCCACGGTATTGTTTTCCTTGGTATATGTAATCGACATGGTTATCCTCCTGTATGGATGCGGGCGGCGGGGACCCGGACGCGCTGTTGCCGGCGGTTCATCCCCGCTGCCGCTGTTGCACCCGTATTCGTTATGCCATCTTTACAGATAGCGACCGGGCCACCTCTTCCGCTTCCGTTACCATGCGGTCCAGGAGCTCCTTCACCGTGGGCAGGTCCTCCACCAGGCCGGTGGCCTGGCCGACGGGGAGTATTCCTTTTTTGACGTCGCCGTCCATGGTTGCCCGGCTCATCATATCGAAAGCGTTGGCCATGTAGGCGAGCTGTTTGGAAGTTTTCCACCCCGATAAGAGCACCCCGAAGAACATCTTCAAATAGGGCATGCGCATCTGCTTGGCGAGGAAGCGCGAGTTGGACAATGCTTTCATGAGCTGGATCGGGTTGAGGCCCGCCTTCAGCTGCCTGCGCGCGCCGGGGGCGTCCATGATCCGGCAGAGGATGCCGTCGAAACGCTTGGAAAACAGGGTGTCGTATACGGTCTTCTGCAGCGCCAGGTCCTTGAAGTTCTGGTGCAGCGGGCTTTCCTTCGTGGTCATGAAACGGGTGCCCATGGATACCCCTTCGGCCCCCAGCGCCAGCGCGGCGGCCAGTCCCCTGCCGTCGGCAACTCCTCCGGCCGCTATGACGGGAATCTTCACGGCCTTCGAGATGGAGGGTATCAGGAGCATCGTGGTGACCTCCTCCCCGTGTGCGGCCGCCTCATGGCCGGTCGCGATAACCGCGTCGCAGCCCTGCGCCTCGGCCGCAACCGCGTGCTTTTCCATGACCACCGTGGCGACGACCTTTCCCCCGTACTGGTGGGCTTCCCGGCACAGCCAGTCTCCCTTGCCCAGGGCGAAGTTGATGACAGGCACTTTCTCCTCGAGCATCACCTCGGCGTTCTCCCTGGATCCGGGGAACATCAGGGTCGTATTTGCCGCAAATGGCTTGTCGGTAAGCTCCCGTATACGGTGTATGGCAGCGCGCGTGGTTTCCCTGTTAAGGGGGCCGGTGGCGAGTATCCCGATCCCGCCGGCGTTGCACACCGCCGCAACCATTTCGGGTGTGCTGATCCAGCTCATCCCCGCCATAACAATAGGATACTTGATTCCTAACAACTCGGTAATTCGAGTCTTCATATGATCCTCCTGTACTATTTAATACCCCACGGAACCGGAGGACTCCGTGAAGAAATGTTCAGATTATACCCTGATGTTGCCCCTCACCTTTTCAAGCATGTGCCCGAGGCTCTTGAGCTCGGAGTCGTCCAGGGAGGACATCCCCAGGTTGATTTGTTTTATGTAATGCGGTTTGACTTTTTTAAACAAATTCTCGCCCTTTTCGGTAAGCTTGACGATTTTTAGCCTGCGGTCGCTCCGATGGGTAGTGCGGACCACCAGCTCCGCTTTCTCCATCCGGTCGATCAGGGTGGTCACATTCGCGCGGTTCACCATCATCATTCCGCTCAGCTTCGCCTGGCTGATCCCTCCGTCAGCGCCGCTTTCATAATGAAGCAGATTCATGAGGTTGTATTGCACGTCGGTGAGGCCGAAATCCCCGAACAGCAGATCCGCCCGTTTCTTTATCATCGCGGCTGTATAATAAATGCCCAGCAGGGCCTCCAGCTGCGCAGAGGCAAAGTCTTTCTGCAATCCAAGTTCGGCCTTCAAGCCCATGGCAACACTCCGATATGATGGTTGACCGCGTTTTACGCCAGCGGCAATGTACCGATTATTATAAATCAACTCACCGGCTTCAACCAGTATACTGTTAATATGTTAACAGTATACATCATAACTTTTGTCAAGCATTTTTATCCATCAGTACCGGCAATCTCCGACAGGAATGCCGGAAATTTAAAGTTTCCGGTCCAGCGCCAGCAGAACAATCCTTATGTAGCACAATGAATATATTCTGCTGTTACATATCTAAAAATAAAATATTTCTTGAACTGCTCCACCATAATGTAGTACAAGTCAGTATTATGCCAGGGTCCTGGTTTGTGCGCATTTACGTGTATCCTTGTTTTCAGGAACTGCATCATGAAGATTATAGCAGTAAAAAAAATCATAGCGTCCATACTTATCCTGCTCACTACAGCGGGTATCGCCGCCATACGACTTTCCTGTAACGGCATGCCTCATGCGACACCGGCGAACGCGCCTAAAAATGAATTTTCAGCTGAACGGGCGCTTGTTCACGTGCGGACAATTGCCCGCAAGCCACATTGCCCCGGTTCAGAGGAACACCGTCGCGTTAAAGAATATATCCTTTCGCGCCTTCGCGAAACGGGCTGGGAAGTGCACGTTCAGAAACTCCAGGTGGCGCATACCCTGTTCCCGGGGTACCACGCCGTGTCCCTGGTGGAAAACATCGCCGCGAGACGCCATGGCTCCGGTTCCGGCACCGCGGTTCTCTTCATGGGTCATTACGATTCGGTGCCGACCGGCCCGGGCGCGAGCGATAACGGCGCCGCCGTGGCTGCGATGCTGGAAGCCGCGCGCGCCCTGAACATGGGCCCTGCCCCAGCCAATGACATCATCCTTCTTTTCACCGACGCGGAAGAGACCGGCCATAACGGCGCCCAGGCCTATATCGAAAGCCACCCGTGGCGGAAGGATACCCGCCTCGTCGTTAATCTCGAGGCGCGCGGCGTGCGCGGTCCGTCCACCCTGTTCGAAACCGGCCATGAAAACGGCGGCGTGATACCCGGGTACTGCGCGGCTGATCCCTTCGCCAATGGCAATTCACTCTCAAACGCGCTATATACGGTGCTGCCGAATGATACCGATTTCACCGAATTCAAGGAGGCGGGATACCCGGGCCTCAACTTCGCGTACATCGGCGGCATCACGCGTTATCATACCATGCTGGATACGCCGGAGAATTGTGACCCGCGGAGCCTTCAACACCATGGCGAGCACCTTGTCGCCCTTGCCCGGCATTTCGGCAACACGGGGCTCGATAACCTGAAAAAAACGGACATGGTCTACTTCCCTGTCGGGGGAAACATCATGGCCCGTTATTCGTACACAGCCTCCCACGCGCTCGCGGCGGTCACGGGAGCGGCAGTCATTATTCTTCTGGCCGCGGGCTGCATGAAATCCAGGACATCACCTCTCAAGGTGCTGGGCGGGTGCGCAGCGGCCCTAGCGGGAATTGCACTATCCGTTTCAGTAATACTCGGCCTCTGGAAGCTTGTCAAACTTTTCGTGCCGGGATACCACGCCATGATAATGGGGGAACCGTATGACGCGCCGCTCTACCGGATCGCCTTTACCGCGATTTCGGCCGCCATGGCGCTGCTGGTGCACCGTTTATCCGTGAAGCGCCTGGGGCTCATCAATTATTCCGCGTCAGGCCTGGCGCTCTGGCTCATCATACTTGTAGGCGCACAGGTGTTCATCACCGGCGCGGGCTTTCTTTTCCTGTGGCCGCTTATCTTTGCGCTTCCGGCGACCGCCATGCTCCTGTTCGGGACGGAGAAAACAGCCGCTTCGACGCCGGTTGTCCTCGCCCTGTCGATACCGGCGTTCCTCATGATGACCGACCTGCTGTACAATCTCTACGAGGGGCTGGGCCTGAGCCTCTCCCCTTCCGCGGGCTTATTCATCGTGCTCTACCTTATCATCATGGCGCCGCTGGTTGAAGTACTGATGCGCCGCGGAGGCATGATGCTGCCGGCAACGGCGGCCGCGATAGGCGTGCTGTTTCTTGCCGCAGGTATAGCCGGCGCCGGCTTCGACAGGGACAATCCGCGCCCGGACTCCCTGGCCTATGGGCTTGACGCGGATACGGGCCAGGCGAGATGGATTTCCTGCGACCGCGATGTCGATGAGTTTACCGGGCAGTTTTTCGCCGAAGGTTCAGCCAGGGCGGCGGTACCCCGGTTTTTTCCCATGGTGCCGCGCTGCATCCTCCGGCCCTGGACCTTTCTTTCCGCGCGCGCCCGCGCAATCGGTGTTGAGCCGCCCCGCGTCACCGTGTCTTCAACGGCAAAGCGGGCCGGGCGGGCGGTGACGGCCCGCATCATCTCTCCGCGCGGGGCCCGGGGTATCAACGTGTTCATCCGGCGCGCGCCGCACCTTGCGGAGGTGCGGATTTTCGGCAGGAAGCTTGCGGATAAGCCTTTCGAAAGCCTGAAGCTCGGGCACCGGATGATGATGAAGGAGATAGATTACCGGAACTGGATGATCATTGCCTGCCAGGCGGTGCCGCCGGAAGGGATCGATCTCGTTCTCGACATATCCGGGAAAGAACCGGTCGAGATGCGGGTCGTGGACATGTCCGACGGGCTTCCCGATCTATCCGTCATGGGATATTTGCGCCGTTCGCCGCGGACCATGCAGTCACCCGATTTCCTGATCAGGGATTCGGTGATGGTAGTAAAAAAATTCTTCTTATGATCCGGATATATAAAAAGAAATTGTCAGATAACAGTATCATGGATATCAGCATAAATTGTAATGAAATAAAAACTTACTATTATTTTGTATGACTATAATAAATAGAAAAAGATTCTTACTCACGGCTATCCTGTACGCCTCGATGATTCTTCTGGCTGAAATCACTCTGGGCAACCGGGAATTCCCCGTCAGCCTGTGGCACTTTACCCTGGTGCGCCAATGGTGCTGGAGCCTGCCCGTGCATCTCGCGGGTTTTATATGGCTCATTATCTGCGTCTTTTTTTTGTTTAATAAATACTTGT
>CAZZHU010000210.1:0-6104 GCA_964654045.1 uncultured Leptospirales bacterium | reverse complement strand
CGGCCCTGTTCCCTGTGAGCGTGAGCAACACACGCCCCCTCGAAGAAAAAGGAACGGGAGTATAGGGGGATGCCATGATTTACAACGCCAAGTACGAATCGATGCCGCGCGAGGAATTGACGCAGCTCCAGATCGAGCGGCTGCAGAGCACCCTGAACAGGGTCTACCGCAATGTTACTTTTTACAAGGATTCGTTTGATGAGAACAGGATAGACATCGGAACGATCAGGAGCATCGCCGACATGAGGCAGCTCCCCTTTACCACGAAGGAGGATTTAAGGAAAAGCTACCCCTATAACATGTTCGCCGTTCCGCTCAGGGACATCGTGCGGATCCATTCCACCACCGGGAGGACCGGGATTCCCATCGCGATCGGCTATACCAGAAACGACATCCTCCACTGGTCGGAGCTCGTGGCGAGGGTGCTCACCGGCGCCGGCGTAACGGATAATGACTTTGTCCAGATAGCCTTTGACTACAACATGTTCACCGGCGGGTTCGGGCTCCATTACGGAGCGGAGAAGATCGGGGCGTCGGTCATTCCGTCGTCGCAGTCCGGCAACGTGCAGCGGCAGATACACATCATGAAGGACTACAAGACCACGGTGCTCCTGTCGACGCCCAGTTACGCTCTCCGCATCGCCAGTAATTTGCGCGAAATGGGGATTCACCCCGATGAGCTCAACCTGAAAACCGGCCTCTTCGGCGCGGAGCCATGGAGCGAGGCGACCCGGGCACGCATCGAGGAGCGGCTCCATCTCTCGGCGTTCAGCATATACGGCGTCAACGAGATGATGGGCCCCGGCGTATCCGGTGAGTGCTCCGAAAAGAACGGGCTCCATATCAGCGAGGACCACTACATAGTTGAAATCATCGACCCGCTGACCTGGGAGCCACTCCCGCACGGCGAGGAAGGGGAGCTGGTCATTACCACCATCACCCGGGAAGGATTCCCCCTCATCCGCTACCGTACCGGCGACCTCTCGTCGATCATGGAAGAGCCGTGCCCCTGCGGCCGCACGACCCTGCGGATGCACCGCGTCGCGGGCCGTTCCGACGACATGGTCGTCATCAACGGTCTCAACGTCTTCCCGACCCAGATCGGCGAGGCCCTGAAAAAGGCGACGGGATTTGACCCCCGCTTCCAGATCTTAATCGAAGACATCGACGGCGAGGATGTCATGGAGATCCAGGTGGAGGTGCTGGAAAATATGTTCAATGATGAAATCAAGAAGCTCCTCTCGCTGAAAGGCGCCATCGGCGTCGCGATCGAGCGCGAACTGGCCATTGTCGCGAAAATCACCTTCGTCGAGCAGAACACGCTGCAGCTCTATTCCGAGGGAAAGGTGCGGCGGGTCATCGACAGGCGGTAGGGACTGCCGCGGCTGTCATTCCCGTACGATCCGGAAGGGGCCGCTGTTTAAAAAATCGAGAAGGCCCCGGTCCGGGGACGTCCATTCTTTTTCAAGGGCCTGCATCAGGCAGTAGGCGTCGCTTTCGGAAACGACCTGGTTTTTCTTGCCGGTGTAGTTCCCGTCCCATGCAAACATCTCCCGCGATACGTAGAAGATCATCCAGAGGTTGTACAGGTAATCGACCATGGGATCGTACGCGTCATCCACCTCGCACGTAAAATCGAACCGCGTGCCCTCTTCGTCCCAGCCGTTCGCGCGGGCTGATTCAAGATGCCCGATCCACAGGTCATCGCCGCAGGTGAAGGTCTGAAGGGTGTTGATATTCAGGAATGTGTATGACATGGTGCGCCGCCGGCCGTGGTTGATACGGAACATGGCCTGATAATTACTGACACCGCCGCTTGTGAAAATGAAAAGGCTGGGAATATTTATCAGGCCGATTTCCTTAAATTCTTGATTTATTTTACATGATTCAGAATATAGTGACATGAGCGCGTCAACGCCGTCAACAAAATCTTTTTTTCATATTCCTCCTGACGGGACCCCCGTAAAAAACATGAATCAAGAGACCGGGACATCGAGGAATGATTCCCGGTTTTGCCTGTCCCTGGGGGTTCTGCCATGCAGCATATAGCCACGAGAGGATTTTTTCCATGAACAAAGTCGGTCTCATCATCAATCCCCATGCCCGGGGCGTAAAAAAGATGAATATCGATCCGCTTGAGTATTTTACCGGAATTTCCGAGGGTTACGCCGATATCCGTCTGACCGGCAGCGTCGCCGAGGTCGATCCGGTCATCAGGGACTTCAGAAAAATGGGGATACCCTATGTCGCGGTGTGCGGCGGCGACGGCACGAGCCACCACGTGCTTTCCCGCATGATCAACCTGTATCAGAAAGAACCGGTTCCACCGCTCCTGCATCTCAGGGCCGGCACCATGAATACGCAGTCGCGGACCATCAACCTCAAGGGAAAGGCCGGGAACATACTGAAGCGGTTTGTCGCGGTCCTGAAGGAACACGGGAGCCCGAAACTGTTTACCCGCGATACCATCCGGGTCGGCGACAGGTACGGGTTTATCTTCGGCGTCGGCATGACCGCCAATTTCCTCCACGAATATTACCGGGGCGAGGGTACCGGGCCGAAGAAGGCCCTGAAAACCATCTGGATGGCGGTGAAGGGCGTCACGGTAGGCGGCGACGTGGGGACCCTCTTCGACCGGCTGGACTGCACCGTAACCGTGGACGGGAACACCGTTCCCCATCACGACTTCATCGCCGTCATCGCGTCCACGGTTGATGACATCGGGATCGGCTTCAAGCCGATGCACCGGGCCTACGAGCAGGACGGGACGTTCCACATCCTATCGATCGGATGCCAGCCGTCGGATATCGTGAAAAATCTCGTGAAGATCAAGACGGGCAAGCCCGTTCATCATCCCTGCCTGTTTGATGCCATCGGGAAGAAGGCGGTCATTGCCAGCGGAAAGAAAATGCTTTATACCATCGACGGGGATATGTACGAGGCAGAAAAAAAGCTTGTCGCCGAAATCGGCCCCCCGGTGAAATTGATATATGTATAAAAATCAGGACGGGTTAAAACCCGCCCTGATTGCATATTACCTGCGTCTATCGCCGCCGCCCTTTCCCCTGTCACCCTGCGGGTTCCCCTGCTGATTTCCGCCGCCACCCGGGCTGCCGCCGCGCTGCTGGCCGCCGCCGCGGACGCCTTCTTTGCCGCGGATGATGTTTTTATCCGGGGCCGGGACAACGCCGCGTTTGTATTCCCTGTCCGGTTTGTATTGCTCGCCGCGCTTGATGAGCTTATCCGACCTGCCGCGTTCGCCGCGGTTTCTGTCCGCGTCGATCGGCCGGTTGTCGCCCCGCTTTAATTCCTTGTCGGGCCTGTATTGCTCGCCGCGCTTGATGAGCGTATCCGACCTGGCGCGATCGCCGCGGTTTCTATCCATGTTGATTGGCCGGTTGTCGCCCCGCTTTAATTCCTTGTCGGGCCTGTATTGCTCGCCGCGCCTGATGAGCTTATCCGGCCTGGCGCGGTCACCGCGGTTTTTATCCGTATCGATGGGACGGCCGCCGTCGCGTTTCTGGTTTTTATTGCGGGGCTGTTCCGGACTGCGTTTCCATTCCTTATTGGGACCAGAGGGCCTGTAATTCCTGTCATGACGAGGGTCGCTCTTCCATCGGGTATATATCTTTTCCATGTGCCGGGAATGGATCTGACGGTTCCTGATGGCTTCTCTCCGGAAACGGTATATGTCGCCAAGGTATCCCGTGTGGGATTTGAATACTTCGCGGTTGCCGTAGGCAATCTTGACGATGCCGGGATGCCGGTGCAGCCATTCGCGGTGGCGGTAATAGCGGTGAAACAGGTCGGGGTACCTGTTGAATATGACATAGTTCCGGTACACCTCCCTGGCGATAAAGGGGTGCTGGATGAACCACGTATCATAACCGTAGACCACCAGGCTGATCCGGGGATACCTGACAAAAAAAGGCCGGTTGCATACGATGACATGCGCCACGTAGGGGTACCGGGACCAGAAATCATAATCGAGATAGATCCTGGCGGCGAATCGCGGGTGCGCGTTGATCCACACGAAATCGGAACAGATGGACCAGACCGCGACCGGATGGGCGTCAAGCCATTCCCTGTCCTTGATATATTCGGCATATTTTTCCGGGTTTTCCCTTATATCCTCGATCAGCGCCCGATCCTCATCGGAAACCGGGGGCGCTTCAGTTTCCTCCCTGCCTTCCATGTCCTTTGAATCGTCTATCTGCTGTACGTCTTCAAGCATCCGGTTTATTTCCTCGTCGGTATAGTCTTCCGGCATTCTTTCAGGCATTTCTTTCAGCATTTCTTCCACGCCGGCGTTATTGCCGGGTGCGTCCTCGGAAAAAGCGCTGCCCGCGGAATTGATGCCGTTTCCGGAGAAGAGAGGGATCAGCAGTGAAAACAGGAAAATTGAAAAGATTTTAGAGACCGGTCCATTCTTTACTTTCATGTGTGCTACCTATTCATTACATATTTTCTGATTATGGCTGTTAGACCTGATTATGGCGCATCAGGTTCCATTTTTTCTCCGGTTTTTTGACCCGCTGAGGCATAAAATAATATTGACGTGAGACCATACCCTCCATGAAAATCAGGCACAGCCGTTAATTAATTGAAGTATAAAACATAAAGATCGGCGAATCAAGGAAAAAAGCAAAGGTGCTCCCGGAAGGAATATGAACATGAAGGATAAATCGATACAGACAGGGAAAACAACCTATGACCGTAACGTGATCCTTACCGGCTTCACGTCGTTTTTCACCGATGTCTCGTCGGAAATGATATATCCCCTGATACAGGCCTTCGTGGCCATGATCATGTCCGCCCAGAAGGCCCTGCTGGGACCGGTCCTGGGAATCATTGAAGGCATCGCCGAATCAACGGCGAGCCTGCTTAAGGTGATGGCAGGATACTATTCCGACAGGGTCGAGAAGCGCAAGGCGCCGGCCATCGCCGGCTATTCCCTCTCCGCCGCGGCCAAGGGCCTTCTTTTCGTTGCATCGGCGGGCTGGGGCTTCGTGCTCCTGTCCCGGTTCTTCGACCGGGTGGGGAAAGGGATCAGGACGGCGCCGCGGGACGCTCTCATCTCTGAATCGATGCCGAAGGAGCTCCAGGGAAAGGCCTTCGGGTTCCAGCGGGCCATGGATTTCGCGGGCGCCTTTCTCGGGACCGTGATATGCTATTTCATCGTCGTGCATTTCATGGACCCGGTTACTGAGACAATAAAGGACATAGGCGTCTTCTATAAACTCTTTCTCATATCCATTATACCCGCCTGTATCGGTGTCGTGTTCCTCTTTTTTACCAGGGAAACGGCAGGTTCCGGGAAGGGCGGAAACGGCAAGCCGAAGCCCAACCTGGACATCCGGAAGTATGATAAAAATCTCCGTGTTTTTTTCATAGCCCAGCTCATTTTCACCCTGGGAAATTCATCGAACCAGTTCCTCCTGCTCCGGAGCATGGACCTCGGCTACGCGCTATCGACGGTCATCCTGATGTACATCATCTTTAACCTGACCACAACGGCGCTCTCCTCGGCCTTCGGGTCCCTCTCTGACAGGATCGGCAGGAAGAAACTGCTCATCGCCGGTTATCTGCTCTACGCGGTTGTGTATATCGCCTTCGGGTTTATTTCGCGGTCGTCCGGTTATCTCCTCTGGGTCTTCTGGCCCCTGTACGGCCTCTATTACGCCATGACGGAAGGGGTGGAAAAGGCCTTCGTGGCTGATATCGCCCCGGAAAAATCCCGGGCCACGGCGCTCGGTTTTTACCATACCATCATCGGCATCGGCCTTCTTCCGGCCAGCGTGATCGCCGGATTGCTCTTCCATGCCCATCCGGGCCTCCCTTTCATGTTCGGCGGCGCCCTGGCGGTCCTGACCGTCCTGATCCTGGGATTCGGCGTGAAGGACAAGGAAAAGGCGTAACGACTTACGCCCCCCGACCCCCATAGGGGGCGTGAAAAAAGTTATTAACTGCTGTGTGGGTCATTTACTTTTTACCCGGACCTTTGCCTCCTGGATGGCCTCACTCCCTTCTGGCCAGTATCTTTGTATGACCTCACCCGCGCTTCATGTACACTTTTTAATCCTCACCCCCGGCCCCTCTCCATG
>CAZZHU010000209.1:0-6184 GCA_964654045.1 uncultured Leptospirales bacterium | reverse complement strand
GATGACCTTGCCGCCGTACTTGTGCACCCGCTCGGCGATCCAGTCGCACTTGCCCAGGGACACGTTGACGACCGGCACCTTCTCTTCAATGATGACCTCGGCATTCTCCCGCGCGCCCGGCATGAGCAGGGTTACGCCCGCGCCGAAGGGCTTGTTCGTGAGCTTCCTGATCTTCCTGATTGACTCCCTGGTCTGCCCGGTGTTGAGGGGGCCCGTGGCAAGCCAGCCGATGCCGCCGGCGTTGCAGACAGCCGCGACGAGTTCGGGGACGCTGATCCAACTCATTCCCGGCAGGATAATCGGATATTTGATTCCGAAAAGCTTGGTGATTCTTGTTTGCATGATATATTCTCCTTTACGTTGAGTTAATGTTCCCTTGTTTTTCAAGCCCCCCAACCCGCGTTCTCAGGATGGGGTTGATGCCAACGCTGGCACAGGATGTGCCGAATGCGTTGGCCCCGGAGGGGAGCTGCCTGTTACTAACAATTCAAGTCCCCCTCCGGGGGATTTAGGGGGTTTCAAAATGATTTATCAGAATACCTTCCTGACGCGCTCAATCTCAGCTTTTGCTTCCGCTGCCATGCGCTGGATGAGCTCCTTGCAGGTGGGGATATCCTTCACGAGTCCCACCGACTGGCCCATCATCATCGGTGCGAGGTCGACGTTCCCGGTCTCCCATGCCTCCTTGACGCGCGTACCGGCGATGAGGGGGATCAGCTCGGCAAGACCGCCGCCCTTCGCCTCAACAGCGAGGACATCTTCCGCAACCTTGTTCCTGATGGCCCGTCCCTGCAGGCCGATGGACTTGCAGATGAGGGTCGTCTCGTTTTCCTGGCGGCGGATGAGTTCCTGCTTGATGTTATCGTGCACCTCGCACTCTTTCGTGGCGACGAAGCGGGTTGCCATCATCACGGCCTCGGCCCCCAGGGTAAGGGCTGCAGCCATGGTGCGGCCGTTCGCGACGCCTCCCACGGTTACCACGGGGATCTTCACCGCCTCGACAATGCGCGGCGTGAGGACCATGGTGGTCACATCGTCATTCAGGGGATGGCCCCCCTCTTCGATGCCGGCCGCATAGATGCCGTCATAACCGATCTTCTCCGCGTGTACGGCGTGGCGCACCGATCCCACCTTATGGAAGAGTTTCACGCCGGCTTTCTTCAGCATGTCTACGTACTCCCTGCCGGCGGCCTTGTCCAGCGGCGTGCCGGATATCTCCAGACCCGCGACCTTTTCATCGGCGCAGACCCGCAGGAACATCTTGTGATGCTCGGCGGTGATATGAACCGAGGGTAGAATGGTCACGTTGACCATGAAGGGTTTGTCCGTAAGCTTCTTCGTCTCCCTGATGGCGGCGCGGAACTCCTCCTCGTTTTCATAGTTTCCGGCTGTGAGGTTTCCCATGCCTCCCGCGTTCGATACCGCGGCGCAGAGTTTCGGCTTGCACAGCCACATCATCGCGCCGCAGATGATCGTGTATTCAATCCCGAACATTTCGGTGATTCTAGTTTTCATTCTTTGTACTCCTAATGGTGTTCGTTTTATTCTTACAAAGCCCCCTAAATCTCCCCGGAGGGGGACTTGTGTTTAATTCGATGACCACGCCCCCCCTCTGGGGGGCGTGGGGGGCTCATTTCACCCGGTCGTTCATGATACCCCTGCCGATGGTGTCCCCCATGAACCTCCTGAACTCGCTGTCGCTGATCTTCATGTAGTCGAAGATGCCCAGTTTCTTGAGCTGCAGCATCCCCTCGGTCACGGCCGCGAGGAGAACCGAAAGCATGCGCGCGTCGATCTCCCTGAACGAACCGTCCTTGATCCCGTCTTTTATCGTTTCCTCCATGAGTGCGTACATCTCGCTCAGTTTTTTCGTCACCTCGAGATGGTCATCCTTTACACCGGAATCGTAGTGGGCCTTGTATTCCATCAGGATATTGTAGTGGTCCTGGTGGTTGTAGAAGAAATCGATGTACGAATCATAGGTGGAGATAAGCTTCTGTCCCGGCGTTTTCCGGCTCTGCATGCGGTCGCGGAAATTTCCTATAAGGATATCGATCGCTTCAAAGCAGATGGTCTTGTAGATATCCATCTTGTCCTTGAAGTGAAAGTAGATCGCGCCGGTGGTGAGCTTCGCCTTCTCCGCTATGGCGCGGATGGAAATGCCGTTATAGCCGTAGCGGGGCAGAAGCTGACGCGCCGTTTTTAATATCCGTTCCCTGTTGTTTTTTCTCATAGTCCGTTCCGCGGCCGGCGCGGGTCGTCCCCGCACGGCGGCCGGTATTAATCCGGGATCATGAGGAAGGCAGGCTCGATGGAGTGCTTCGCGTCCATCGTGTCCATCGTTTCGATGATGTCCCTGTACATCCGCTGTTTCATTTCACCCAGGATGCCGCGCTTCTTCTGGAAGGTCCGGGCGAAGGCCAGGCTTTCCTTCATGAGCTCTTCCTGGTTCGCGCAGGCCTTTTTGATGATATGAAACTGTTCCAGTTCGGGAGCGCCGTATCGGTTGCCGCCGAACTGCATCTCGACGAGTTTGTACAGGGGGACAGCCTTTTTCACGAAGGCGTTCATGCCGTAGAGGAGCGGTATGCCAACGTTCACTTCCGGGAAGCAGAAGAAGCCCCTGTCGGACCGCATGAACCGGAAATCGCAGGCGCAGGATATAATCGCGCCGTTCCCGAAGGCGTGCCCGTTGATGGCCGCAATGGTGGGCATGGGGGAGAGCATCAGTTTTTTGAAAACATCATTCATTTTATACATGAAGTCTTTAATCGGCTGCAGCTCTTTTTTCATGAAAAGGGGGCCCATCCATGCGACATCAACTCCCTGGGAGAAGTTCTTTTCGTCGCTCGAGGTAAGGATAAGGGCCTGAATCGATTTGTCAGCCACTATCTCGTCAATAGCGTTATTCATTGCTATGGCGAAGTCGAGGTTTTGCCTGTTTTCGCCGTTGTTCATGGATATAATCGCGACATTTTCATCTTTTGACCAGGATACGATAGACATGGGGTCCTCCTCTTATTTGTAATTATTGTTTGCCTTGATTGTTCATATTTCCAGGGGCCATTGGCTGAATTTTGCCAAACATAACAATGTTATGTTTGTGAGTCAAGAAAAATTGGATTTTTTTTAAAACCGTGGCTTCTGTCCGGGCGGCTTCCCGGCTCGCAGGTATTCAGACGGCAAAAATGTTTTACGGCACCGGGGTTTTTTCATTAATAAACTTGATTAATTTTTATGTTATAAATATATGGGAACCGGCAGGCCGGATGGCCTGTAATTATCATTTTTTCAGGAGAGCGATATGAGATTTTCATTGTTATTATTCATCCTCAAGATAAAATTAAAAAGAACCGCAAAAAAATTTCCGGATTTCAAAAAGAAACTCATGGAAAAAGACTATACCATGGTAATCAGGACCGAAGACGGTAAGCGGGGCCGTTTTTTCACCTTCAGGGATGGCGATGTCATTTCCCGCAGAGGGGATTTTCCCGGCGCCGAGATCTCTCTCGTCTGGAAGGACGCGGCAACCGCCTTCAAGGTGATGGCGTCCGGAAGCAACAAGGCATTCATGGGGGCCCTGCAGAACGGTACCCTGAAGCTGCAGGGGGACGCGAACCTCGCCCTGGCATTTACCGGGGTCGTGACTGATATGATGAAGCGTTAAAGGGGAAAATGAGACAATCGGGAGACACCTATCATGCCGGCGTGTACCTGAGCGGAAAGCTCAAGCTGGCGGATGAAAAGAGGGACAAGCTGCTGGACGCAATCAACAGGTTGACGCAGATAACCTATGAAAAGGGGACCCGTGCCGGCGATTCAGTCATAAGGAAAAAGCTGAAGGATATTACCGGCGAAATTGAGCAGTATTATAAAATGATCCGGGCCTTTGCCAGCGGCAAAGCCGGGGACACCTATGCCTACCAGGAAATCCTGGTGTTTTTCAATGAACGCTACCTGGAAAAATTCCGTCTTACCTTCCTGCTTGAAATCCTGAGAAAGGAAATAGCCGATCAGGAAAAATCAAACCAGGAAGAGAACCGCAACTTCATATCCAAGGGGTGGTCGCGTAAAGTAAACACCTATGCGCGTAAACTGGAAGAGGAGCTGAAGGCGTGGGAAAGGATGCTTCTGTACAGCGCCGAGCCGCTGCTCCGTTCATTCCTGAGCGATGTAAACGATATTTACTTTTACCACAGGATCAATGCCAGGTTCGGCGAGCTTATCTCAAAGGATAATGTCTTTGCGACGAGCGGCGAGGCTTTCCTGAATTTCAAGGCGAGCATAGGGTACTTTCTCGAGCTGAACATTAAAATCAACCGCAAGCCTCTTCCCGATAAGGAAATAAGCGATCTGATCACGCAGATGCTCCAGCAGATGGGGATCCGGAATGCCATGATGCATTCGCGCAATATCACGCCTGAAAAATACAATGAGATAGCCGCTTCAATAATCAGCGAATGGAACCTCAGGGACCTGGCAAAACGATATACGGGCACCACCCTGGGGGCCCTTGAGGCGATCCGGTCCTTTGAAAAGGATAAGTCGGGCGCTGCCCTTGAGGCGAAGGACCTGATGAAGATCATGGAGGACCTGTGCTACCTGGGGGATCCGCAGGAAATCCATATTCCGAAATCGACTGTTCCGGTGACCGGACTGGCCAATGCGGAACAGGAGAGGTTCCTTTTTCATTCACCGGGGACTTTCAATATGTCGCTGAAGTTTGTTTCCGAGTATGTGCGGAATTCCCTGATCCTGGTCATTGACTTTCTGTATAAGGAATTGCAGAAGGCGCCGGGTTCGAAGAGACTCCTGAACCCCGTGATTGAAGCTGTCCCCTCCATGAAATATTTCATCGCCCAGTACTCCCTGGCGCTCGATGTTTCGGGACATGCCACCAACCAGGCAACGGACCGGAAGGGCACGCAGCAGTATATATCGCGGCAGATGGCCCGGGACCTGATCCAGTCGATCAAGGACACGAGCGCGGCTGTCAGGGGCGGCCTCGTGGACACAACGTATAATGTCGCAAACAGTTCCCTGGACAAGTCCGGGGTCCTTGCGAAAAAAATAGGCATTCTGAAAGAATCATGGAACGAAACCCATGCGAAAATCAGCAAGGGCCTCTCGGAAACGGGCAGGGCGTAAGCGGCTTATCGCAGGGGCATGTTTGAAATTTACAGCTGGTGCGCAAATGCCGGTCAGATGCCCCGAATCTCGCACCGGTCGGCGAAGGTGAGGACGAAATCCCTGAACTGGCGGAGGGTTTCAGCCGGGTAGGGCTCCATCACTTCCCACGATCTGTCCAGGAGCCGCGTATCGCTCTGAAACTGCTGGAGGAAATATTTTTTTACCCTTCCGATTGAATTCCTGATGCTACCGAGGTCTTCCATCGTTACGTACAACGGGACACAGGTGGTGCGCACCTCGTAGTCGATCCCGCTGGTTCTCAGGATGTCGATGCTCCCGGCGATGCAGTTAAAATCAACGACTGAACCGGTCAGGAGCCGGTATTTTTCCGGGGACGTTTTAATGTCAATGGCGGCATAATCAAGGAGACCGCCGCTGATGAGGTCCCCGAGGACATCCGGCTGCAGGCCGTTCGAATCGAGTTTCACGGATAGCTGGAGTTCTTTTATCTTTTCCACGAAAGAAAAAAGATTTTTCGAAAGGGTTGGTTCGCCGCCTGATATGGTTACGCCGTCAATGAGGTTTTTCCTCTTCCTGAGGAGGTCGAGGGCTTCCTCGTTGCTTGAATGGACCATCTCCTTCCAGTTGCAGGCAAGGTCCGGGTTATGGCAGTACCGGCACCGGAGGTTGCACCCGCCGGTAAACAGGACGGCGCTGATCTTTCCCGGGTAATCGATCAGCGATGTCTTATATATTCCTCTGATATTCATAGGCCGGCGTCTGCTCCACGCGATAGACTTTTCTTTCGCGGAATTCTTCCTGCTTCCCCTTGTTCCACTGATTGACGGGTCTGAAATAGCCGACAACGCGCGAATACACTTCAACCGGGACCTTTAATTCTTTTTTACTCATTACGAATCTCCTTAAATATTATAACATATACTTATAATTTTCTTTTCGTATCCCCCCTAAATCCCCCGGCGGGGGACTTGGGAATAAGTCATTACCATCAAATTCCCCCCTCCGGGGCCAACGCATTCGGCACATCCTGTGC
>CAZZHU010000208.1:673-6329 GCA_964654045.1 uncultured Leptospirales bacterium | reverse complement strand
CCCTACAGCGACAAGTGGGAAGAGAAAAGCTACGGCTGGATGGTCGAGCAGGTGGCCCGCCGCATAAAGGACACCCGCGACAAGCATTTTATAGAAAAGAACGCCGCCGGACAGACGGTCAACCGCCTTGAAGCGATGTTCCACGCAGGCTCCTCTCAGATGAGCAACGAGGAAGCCTCGGTAGTCGTCCAGGCGCAGCGCGCCCTGGGAATCGTCAATATCGATCACCAGGCCCGTATTTGACACAGCGCCACTGTCGCCAGTTTGGCGGAATCATTTGGACGGGGCGCAATGACGAATCACTGGATCGATATCAAGAACACCGACTGCTGTCTCATCATCGGCAGCAACGCCGCGGAACACCATCCCATCTGCTTCAAATGGGTCCTGAAAGCGAAAGAAGAAAGGAACGCTGCGATAATTCACGTTGACCCGAAGTTCTCCCGGACATCGGCGCGGGCTGATTTCCATGTGCCTCTCCGGTCGGGAACGGACATTGCCTTTATGGGCGGGATGATCAACTACATTCTCACGAACAACCTGTACTTCAAAGAGTATGTAAATAATTATACCAATGCATCGTTCATCGTGAATGACGGCTTTGCATTCAACAACGGCCTTTTCGCCGGCTATAATCCGCAGACGAAACTCTATGATAAGAAAAAATGGCAATTCGCGGTGGATGACAAAGGACAGGTAAAAAAGGATCCGACCCTCCAGAATCCCCGGTGTGTCATCCAGCTCTTAAAACAGCATTTTAACCGCTACAGCATCCAGAAGGTTTCGGACATCACCGGCGTATCGCAGGATAACCTTTTGAGGGTATATGAAGCTTATGCCGCAACGGGTAAACCTGATAAGGCGGGGACGATACTGTACGCCCTGGGCTGGACCCAGCATACGGTCGGCGTGCAGAACATCCGTACCAGCGGCATCATCCAGCTCCTCCTCGGCAATATAGGCATAGCGGGCGGCGGCATCAACGCCCTCAGGGGCGAGCCGAACGTGCAGGGAACAACTGACCATTGTATTCTCTACCATGTGCTGCCGGGGTATCTGCCTCTCCCGAGAGCCAACATGCCCACACTGGCGGATTACAACAAGTTAACCACACCTGTCACCAATTTGCCTGAAAGCGTCAACTGGTGGCAGAACAGGCCCAAGTACATGGTAAGCTATCTCAAGGCATTTTTTGGCAAAAATGCCACGAAAGAGAACGATTTTGGATATGGCTGGCTTCCGAAGGGAGACCCCGCGAAGAGCGAGCATGACGGTGACTATTCCTACATGTATCTTTTCGATAAGATGATGAAAGGTGAGGTAAAGGGAGGGTCCATCTGGGCCACCAACTCGGCACAATCCCTGCCGAATACGAACAAGAACAGGAAGGCCCTGGCTAACCTCGATTTCCTCTACATGGCGGAGATACACCAGAATGAAACGACCGATTTCTGGCACGGGCCCGGCGTTGATCCGAAGAAGGTCAAGACCGAGGTGTTCCTCTTCCCGTCGTGCCACCGCGCCGAAAAAGAAGGAACTATAAGCAATAGCGGACGGTGGATACTGTGGCACTACAAGGCGACGGATCCCCGGGGGAAATCCAAATCGATGGGCCAGATCATGATCGATATCATGAAAGAATTGATCGACCTCTATGATGATGAGGGCGGCAAATTCAAGGAGCCGATCGTGAACCTGAACTGGTATAAAAAATATGACGCGGAGCTTGTGGCGAAGCGGATAAATGGCTATTTTACCGGCGGACCAAACAAAGGCAAACAACTTGCCGGATTTGCAGAATGTGCCGATGATGGTTCGACCGCGTGTCTGAACTGGCTCTATTCTGGAACCTTCACCGAAGAAGGGAACAAAATGAAACAGAGAAGCCTGAAGCAGACACCGCTGCAGAAAGCCATCGGTCTCTTCCCGAACTTTTCCTGGTGCTGGCCCATGAACAGGAGGATCCTGTACAACAGGGCCTCTGTAGATATGAACGGCCAGCCGTGGGATCCTTCCCGGACGGTCATTCGCTGGGACGGGCTCAAGTGGGAGGGCGATGTTCCCGATGGCGGAGCGCCGCCCATGGCAAACAAGGGTGCCAAAAACCCCTTCATCATGCTCAAGGACGGCCTGGGACAGCTCTACGGTCCGGGTCTTGTCGACGGTCCGTTCCCGGAACATTACGAACCGGTGGAGACCCCGGTGCGGAACCATGGCTTCTCCGGACAGCTCAACAATCCCTGCGCCAAGATCCTGACGGGCGACTTGGATAAGATCGCCCCGCCTGCTGACCCGAACTATCCCGTCGTGCTTACCACCTATAGCCTTACCGAACACTGGTGCGGCGGCAGTGAGACGAGAAACGTTCCATCCCTGCTCGAGGCGGAGCCGATGCTCTATGTCGAGATGAGCCATGAGCTGGCCGCCGAGAAGGGGATCAAGAACGGTGATCCGGTGATTGTTGAAAGCCTGCGCGGCAGGGTCGAAGCGGTTGCCATGGTAACGGTCCGCATAACGCCTTTCCGGATACAGGGCAGGGTCGTTCACCTGGTCGGCATGCCTTTCGCCTTCGGATGGACGAAGAAAGGCATCGGCGACGCCACGAACCGCCTGACCATCTGGGCCGGCGACCCCAATACCTCGATTCCCGAGTACAAGGCCTGCTGCGTCAACATCAGGAAGGCGGACAAGGTAACCGAGCTTTCTTACGATAAACCAACCGGAGGAGAACATCATGTCTAAATGTTTTTTCATAGATACGTCAAGATGTACCGCGTGCAGGGGATGCCAGGTCGCCTGCAAGGAATGGCAGGGGTTCCCGGCGAACCACACGACGCAGCTCGGGTGGGGGAGCCATCAGAACCCCCCCGATCTTAACTGCTTCAATTATAAAGTCGTCAAGTTCACCGAATTTAAAATAGATAACCGCGTGTTCTGGAATTTTTTCCCGGACCAGTGCCGTCATTGCACCGAGCCCCCCTGTAAGGTGGCGGCTGACGGCGAGGTAAAGGACGCCGTGGTGATCGACAGGAAGACCGGGGCGGTCATTTTCACCGAGCGCACGAAAAAGATTTCGAAAAAAGGTTTTCTCCAGATGAAGGAATACTGTCCCTATAACGTGCCGCGCCGGAACGAAAAAACCGGCATCATCAACAAGTGCGACATGTGCCTTGAGCGCGTTGAAGCCGGACATATTCCGATGTGCGTCAAGACCTGTCCCACCGGCGCAATGAGTTTCGGCGAGAGGGAAGAAATCGTTGCCAGGGCAAACAAGAGGATTGCCGTTGTCAAAAAGGACTTTCCCGATGCATCGCTCCTTGACGCGGACAGTGTGCGGGTGATCTATCTGATTACCCATAAACGCGACCTGTATCAAAATAACGCGATGCTGGAAAAACAATCGGCCAGCGCGTCGCTTGCATGATGGAAGCCGGCGGGGAACGGGATAGTGTAACCATGATGCCAGTAGAAACGATGAATACACGTACTGAAATTACTCCTGACTTCATCAGCAGGGCAGTGGATGAAGTCAGGAAGTTGAAACCCGATTACGGGCTGCTGCTGGACCTGTATGAAAAGATATTCATCGAGCAGGAGACTTCAAAGAATTCCATTCACCTGGCCGATTACCGGATTCCGGAGGAGATCCTTTCGGCAAAGGTGAAGGGACAGTTTCCGCTGGTCACCATTCCCGAATGTATCATTGACGAGGAATCGGCCGGCTCGCTTCTCGTAAAGATCTGCGGGATCCTCGCCGGGGCCGACGAGGGGATTCCCGGGAACGCGAAAAAGATCAGCGGCGCAATTGATGGCAAACGGATACTGCCGGGGGATCTTTTCCCGGCTTTTCTCGGTGAAAACGAAGCTGTTTTGAAATCCATCGAGAATGAGCTTGCCATTGACGGGACAATCCTCGACTTCGTGATATATAACAGCCTGAAGCCGTCCCTGAACCTGTTCGCCGGCATGGTAGCGCGGTACCTCGATAAAGACAATGAATGGGTAAGGGGTTACTGCCCGGTCTGCGGATCGATGCCCGAGCTGTCGGTCTTTGAGGATAACGGGAAACGGTTTCTCCTGTGCGGTTTCTGCGGCCACAAATGGCAGTCGAAAAGGGTTTTTTGTCCATTTTGCGAAAATACCGACCATGAAACTCTTCGCTATTTTGAAATCGAGGAGGAGGAAGAGTACCGGGTCGATGTATGCGAAAAGTGCAAGATGTTCATCAAGACCGTGGACATAAAAAAGCTGTCGAGGCCTGTGTATCTCCAGCTGGAATGCATATCAACGCCGTATATTGATGTAAAATTCAGCGAGATGGGTTATAAAAACGGGAACGTGATGATCAATCGATAACGTTACCGATAGCACGAAGTCCGTCTTACGGATCACCGGTTGCTATTAAAACAGTTTGCTTATAGATATAAAGCAGAGGGAGTACTTCCATGAATCGTTCATCAATGATCGTTGTAATAATTGTTGCGCTATGCATAGGACTTGTCATCGGTATTTCAATGAAATCATGCAATAGTGCACAGGCGGATGCGGCTAATCCGATCCCCTTCATACATAAAACCCATATTGAAGAGTATAATATCAAGGACTGCGGCACATGCCATAAGTATGATAAAATTGGAAGGTTCCAGGGGTTTCCGACGATCGGTGAATGTACCGCGTGCCATTCCCGGGACGGCGATCTGGTCAACAAGGATCACATGTCCCCGAGAAAGAAAACCATGTTTGACGCCTTCACGGACAAGGACAGGCCATGGACTTCCCGGGCTAAAAAACAGGAACTCGTGTATTACAGCCACAAGGTCGCGGCGTCGGCGAAACTGGCTGATGGAAGCTCAAAGTTACGATGCGTGTCGTGCCATGGCGATAAAGCCACTCCTGCCAATGCCATGAAACTGGAGGGCAAAAAACTGATGGATCAATGCATGGATTGCCATGCGGCTCATAAGCTCGTCAACGCGTGCGTTTTCTGTCACAACTGAGACATGCTTGATTCAGCAGTACAATATTATTGATTTATTAAAAGTAAAAAAAGCGGCAGAAATGCCGTTTTTTACTTTTATAATCTGCAAAAATATCACCTTCGTTATTTCAGCCCCGGGAATGCATATCAATCCTTTATTATACAGAAATTAAATCCGCAGGCATGGGGCTTGAGATCGTGATACGGCAATTAATTAATCGTTAAAAGTATTGACATATAACATGACATGTATCTGTATTGTTCTATTACGATAAGTACTATTATCAATCAGAATAGATTATCAGGAGAACACCCGTGAAACGCACTGTATGGCTTATTATGATACCGTTTATTATCTTCACCTGGATTTTTTTCGGCATTTCAAAGAAATCATGCAATAATATAATGCAGGCGGACGCGGCAAAGCCGATCCCCTTCATGCATAATACCCATATTGATAAATATGATATAAAGGACTGCGGGACATGCCACAAGTATGACGATAACGGCAGGTTCCAGGGTCTCCCGGCCATCGGCGATTGCACGGCATGCCACGACCGGAATGGCGAACTCACCAACAATGATCATATGGTCCCGAGAAAGAAAACCATGTTTGACTCCTACAAGGATACAGACAGGCCATGGACCTCCTGGGCGAAGCAGCCCGATCTCGTGTAT
>CAZZHU010000208.1:0-647 GCA_964654045.1 uncultured Leptospirales bacterium | reverse complement strand
GCCAAATATGAAGATGGCAGGATGAAATCAAGGTGCGAATCATGCCACGGCGATAAAGCCGGCTCAATGGATACCGCCATGATCAAGGGCAAAATGCTGATGGGACAGTGCATGGATTGCCATACTGCATTAAACATCAGCAACAAGTGCGCTGTCTGTCACGACTGATAACCCTGTTCCCGGGCGCTGCCGCCTGAAGGCCCTTCCGTCCTGACAGCCGCGCTTCGGTGCCGGACCGCATCATTCCCGATGCGGTCCGAAGCCGCTGAAAAAACCTCCGATACGAACCCATAATTTTCTACGGTTTGAACCGTCGCCGCAATTTACCTGTACCGATTTACATTTTTAACTTGAAAGAATCCCCGGCATCTGTTTTCATAATCAGGCTGAGACTTGTTCCATGGATGCAGCGGTCCGCGATGAAGGCTGCTGCCCGGGTCGAATTCGGGAAGAGAATGGCAGGTGATTTGTGATGCGTGTTGTAGCACTATGCGCGGCCCTGGCCGTGTCTCTGGTGTTATCGGCGCCGGTCCGTGCCGACGATACTCCCCCGCGGCCGTTCGCTTTCCTTGCGCGCTGCGGCGCCTATGTTCCCCTCTCCGCTATGAAGGTGAGGTCAATTAATTATTTACTGCCTAACTTAATTT
>CAZZHU010000207.1:824-6332 GCA_964654045.1 uncultured Leptospirales bacterium | reverse complement strand
GGCCGGGTCGGCAGCAAGTTCATCACGACCATCCGGGACCAGAAGAAGATCATGGGAGTAAAATGCCCTACCTGCAACACGGTATACCTTCCCCCGCGGCAGGTATGCGACAAGGACTTTACCGATATCCGCGAGAACTGGGTTGAGGTCAGCAAAGAGGGGAAGGTGACGAATTTTACGGTGGTGCGCTATGACGACAAGCACCATCCCAGGAAAGCGCCCTTTGTCCTGGCCCTCGTCAAGCTGGACGGCGCTGACACGCCCTTCGCGCATATCCTCGAGGAATGCAAGATCGAGGACGTGAAGATAGGAATGAAGGTGGAGGCAGTGTTCGCCGAAAAAACGACGAGCACCATCCTCGATATAGACCATTTTAAACCGGCCACCGCGACTCTGTCGGTCCATGAGCGCAATGCGGCCCGTAAGCAGTGGGTTCCTGAAGATGAACCCGAAACTCAAACACGCAAAGGGGGGAGACCAGACATGTCAAAACCAGCAATTCTCACCGCGGCGCTGACCGGCGCCGCCACAATGAAGAACCAGAACCCGAACGTTCCGTACACTCCGGCCGAGTTCGCCGAAGAGGCCTACAAGTGCTGGAAGGCCGGCGCGGCCATGGTGCACGTGCACGCCCGGATGGACAACGGTATGGCCACTCATGAGCATGACCGGATCAGGGCGACCCACGACGCGATCAAGGACAAGTGCCCGGATCTCATCGTGAACCTGAGTTCCGCGGTCGGCATGGGCAAGACGCCGGAACAGCGGATCAGCCAGATCGTGGCGATCAAGCCGGAGATGGCTTCATTGAATACCAACACGATGAACTTCAGCATCATCGACCGGAAAACCGGCAAGATTTTCATCGACTTCGTGTTCGAGAACACCTTCACCATGCTGCAGGATTTCGGCAAGGCCATGGAAGAGAATGGCGTAAAGCCCGAAATTGAAGTGTATGACATAGGCGGTCTTGACAATACGCTGCTCATTAACAAGCAGGGAATATTCAGCGACCCGATAAACTTCAACTTTGTCTGGGGCGTTGCCGGCGGACAGTCCTTCAGGGCCGATGCCTTTATCGCACTGATGAACGCGCTGCCGCCAAAGGCGAACTTCACCACCTGCGGCGTCGGAACCGACGAGTTTCCGGCCATTATGCAGTCCTGCCTCCTGGGCGGACACATGAGGGTCGGTCTCGAGGACAACATCCGCATGCCCAACGGCGAGCTTGCCAAGGGCAGCTATGAACTGGTTGAAGTGGCGGCCAGAATGTGCGAAAACCTCGGCAGGCCGATAGCGACGCCGGCCGAAGCCCGTGCGATCATGGGATTGAAGAAGAAGTAAACCTAACCCCCCGCCCCCCTCTCCATGAAATGGAGAGGGGGGAACAGAAGTAAACCTCACCCCCTGTCCCCCTCTCCATGAAATGGAGAGGGGGGAACAGTGGGATAATATACATGTGAGGGCCTAATAGTGATAGGAGTAAATACAATGGGTGCAAAATGCAGTTATGAAGTCAATGAACGGGGCGTGGCTGTTCTGAAGATTAACAACCCGCCGATGAACGCGCTGGACGAGCAGACCATGCTGGAGCTTGAATTCTGCCTGCACAAGATACAGGTGGATGACCCGGTCAAGGTCGTGGTCATTACCGGCGAAGGCGGGACCTTCGTGGTCGGCGCTGATATAACCAAGGTGCAGAATGTCAATACCCGCGACGCGGGTGAAACTCTGACCGGCCGGGCCCATGAAATCATGAACCTTATAGAATTTTCACCGAAACCGATGATCGCCGCCATCAACGGCCTCTGCCTCGGCGGCGGGACCGAGCTGGCCATGGCGTGCCATATACGCTTCATCAGCGACCAGGCCCAGATGGGCCTGCCGGAAGTCATGCTGGGGATCATGCCGGCCTTCGGCGGAACGCAGCGGGCGGTACGGATACTGGGTAAGGCGCGGGCCATGGAGATCATGCTTTCCGGCAAGTTCCTGCCGGCGGCCGAATGCGACAGGATCGGACTGGTGAACCGGGTTATTCCCCACGCCACTCTTCTTGAAGAAGCGATGAAATTCGCGAAGGACCTTTCTTTTAAGGGAGGGGTTGCCATGGGTGCCATCATCGAAGCGGTCACGAGGGGAGCGGATATGCCGCTTGAAGAAGGACTGAAGCTGGAAAGCAGGCTTTTCGGGAAACTTGCGGAAACCGAGGACAAGAAGGAGGGCATAGCGGCATTCCTGGAAAAACGGAAACCGGGTTTTAAGGGAAAATGACGGAACCGGCAATTTGCTGGCAGGGGATTATGAGATTGATGCGGTTTGCTGAACAACACGCATGAATGACCTGAATGATTTGAAATCAATGATTGTATAAATTACATAGGGGGACTTGCATGGAATTATCAGAAAAGACTATGAATGATGTGTTCCGCAATCGGGTCAATAAATACGGGGACAGGCTGGCAGTTGAGAAAAAGCTGCGCGGTAAATGGGAAACCGCGTCATGGAATGAATATTACGAGCGCGCCCGCGCCGCGGGACTGGGACTGTATTCGCTCGGCATCAGGAAAGGGGAGATGGTTTCGATCCTTGCCGACAACAGGCTCGAGTGGCTCTACACGGACATGGGCCTGCTGGGCATCGGTGCTGTTGTGATCCCGGTGTATCAGACCCTTGTTGCCGAGGAAGTCGAGTATATTCTTCTCAATTCCGATTCGAAAGTAATTGTTGTCGAAAACAAGACGCAGCTTAAGAAGGTGCTCGAGATAGTGGACAAGTGCCCCGCACTTGAAAAAATAATCGTAATGGAAGAAAATGACGCGCAGGGCCACGCGAAAATCATGAGCTTCAAGTCGCTTCTGGAAATGGGCCGCAAGAAGCACAATGAGGACCCGGCACTATTTGAAAAGCTGTCAAAAGAAGTAACCCAGGAAGACCTGGCCACCCTCGTGTACACATCCGGCACAACCGGACTTCCCAAGGGGGCAATGATATCGCACGGCAATATTTTCTGGATCGTTGAGTCCCTCAACAAGATCAAGCCGCCTTTCGCCTCGGATAATGACTGTCTCGTCGCGTTCCTGCCGCTGTCGCACGTGTTCCAGAGGATAGCCGGGCATTTCTACGCGATGTACTGCGGCATCTGGACATCCTATGCGGAGAGCATAGACACGCTGCTGGCTGATTTCGAGGAGAAGCGGCCCACGATGATCCTGGCTGTCCCCCGGGTATGCGAGAAGGTATACCAGAAGATCATGGCCCAGGTGCAGGAACAGTCCCCCTTTAAGCAGAAAGTATTCAAATGGGGACAGAAGGTGGGGAACCGCATCAGCGAGCTTCGCGAAAAGCACAAGAGCATTCCCATCTGGCTCAAGCTGAAATATAAGATTGCATATGCCATCATATTCAAGAAGCTCCAGGAAAAACTGGGCGGACGCGTTACCTGGATGACGGCGTCAGGCGCTCCCACGGCCGAAGAGATCATACGGTTCTTCAACGCCGCCGGCATCACCGTCATATCGGGATACGGCATGACGGAGACCACGGCCCCCGCCACCATGCAGTCCCTGAGCGATTACAGGATCGGGACCACCGGCAAACCGATGCCCGGCCAGGATATCAAGATCGCCGACGACGGCGAGATACTGATAAAAGGCGGCAACGTCATCAGGGGCTACTGGAAGCTGCCGGAAGAGACCGCGGAGGCCTTTACGCCGGACGGCTATTTTATGTCAGGCGACATCGGCATGTTCGACGAAGAGGGGAACCTCCTCATCACGGACCGGAAGAAAGACCTGATTATCACCTCCGGAGGCAAGAACGTCGCCCCGCAGAAGATCGAGGGCCTCTTCAAGTCGGACCCCCTGTTCACGCAGTTCATTGTCATCGGCGAAAAGAAAAAGTACCTCACCGCGCTGTGCAACATAAACCTTGAGGAAGTCGAGCGCTTCGCGAAGCAGGAAAACATATCCTACGGGAAGCCGGTGGAGCTGCTGGATAATGCCAGGGTGCTTGAGATGATCCAGAAGCATGTGGACGAGCGTAACACGCACCTCGCGAAGTACGAATCGATCAAGAACATCCGGATCGTCAAGAGCGAATTTTCACAGGAAGGGGGCGAGCTGACGCCGTCTCTGAAGGTCAAGCGAAAAGTGGTGCAGCAGAAGTACCAGGACCTCATCGACCAGATGTACGAAAAAGAGGCAGTGGACGAGTTGTACGCAAAAAAATAAGCAGGGATGAAAGTAAACGATATACGTCACAGTAACATATTTTCCGGGAGGACAAAGGAGAAACATTATGAACAAGGCAGTTGAACTGAAACAGGGCCAAAACCAACTGTTTGCAGATCCCGATGCCGACAAGGCAAGGGAGTTTTTCAGGCATAAATCCCGTGCCATGGTGAACAAGGTCACCACCGCGGAAGACGCGGTAAAGAGGCTTCTTAAAGATGGTGATTATCTGACCATAGGCGGGTTCGGCGCAAACAGGATACCCACGGCTATTCTACACGAGATATGCCGTCAGGGAAAGAAAAACCTGGCTTTTGCCGGCCACACGGCGACCCATGACATGCAGATACTGGTCGCCGGCGATTGCATCGACCGGCTGGACATAGCCTACATAATCGGCCTGGAAGCCCGGGGCCTGTCACCCAGCTCGCGGCGGGCGGTCGAAAGCGGGAGGATACAGCTCACCGAGTGGACCAATGCGACGCTGAGCTGGCGGATCAAGGCGGCGGCGATGGGCCTCTCGTTCATTCCGGCGCGGAATATAATGGGCACGGACACCTTTAAGTACAGCGCTGACAAGGAAATCGTGTGCCCCTTTACCGGCCAGAAGTACGTGGCGCACCCGGCGCTGTATCCGGACTTTGCCGCCATACACGTGCACGAGTGTGACGTGTACGGCAACGCACACGTGTTCGGCTCCTCGGTGTCCGACCAGGACCTGGCCAAGGCGGCCAAGCATGTCGTGCTCACCACGGAAAAGATCATTCCCAACGAGGAGATCAGGCGCCAACCCCACGCGACCTTTATCCCCTTCTGGTGCGTTGATGCCGTCGTCGAGGTGCCTTACGGCAGCTACCCGGGCAACATGCCCTACGAGTATTTCTCGGACGAGGCGTACCTGAAAGAATGGCTGAACATCGAGAAGGACCCGGAGGAATTCAAGAAGTTCTTCAAGAAACAGGTTCTTGACACGAAGAACTTTTACGAGTACCTGGAATTGAACGGCGGCATCGAAAAGATGGTCAAGCTGCGTGCCATCGAGCACCTGACTGACAAGAAATAAGGAGAATTACCATGGCAGATTATAATCCAATGGAATTAATGATATGTGTTGCGGCGCGTAACCTCGAAGACGGGGCCACCGTCGTCGTGGGTACCGGCGCCCCCTGCGCGGCGGCGATGCTGGCGCAGAAGACCCACTCGCCGAACCTCTGCATCATGTTCGAGGCGGGCGGCGTAGCGCCGATCCTTCCCTCGATGCCTATTTCGGTGGGGGACT
>CAZZHU010000207.1:0-814 GCA_964654045.1 uncultured Leptospirales bacterium | reverse complement strand
ATCCTGGCCAGCTCGATGCCGGACATCATGGAGACCTGCCAGCGCGGGATGGTGGACTACACGTTCCTCGGCGGGGCACAGATCGACATGTACGGCAACATCAACTCGACCATGATCGGCGACGACCACGCGAAGCCGAAAGTCAGGTTCCCGGGATCGGGCGGGGCGAATGACCTGGCCTCACTCTGCTGGCGGACCATGATGATGACACCGCAGGACGCGAAGCGATTTACGGAAAAGATCAACTTCATCACGTCTCCCGGCTATCTGCAGGGAGGCAACTCGCGGTACGAGGCCGGCCTTCCCAAGGGAACCGGACCCTACCGGATCATCACCAACATGGCCATCATGGGCTTCGACGAGGAGACCAAGTGGATGAAGGTGCTCAACGTCAACCCGGGCTACAGCCGGAAGGACATCCAGGACAACTGCGGGTTCGAGCTGAAATGGGCGGAAAAGCTTGTTGATACCGATCCTCCGCATGCGGACGAATTACGCATTCTCCGTGAAGAGGTCGATCCGCACCGGTATATAATAGGAAGATAATGCCTCACCCCCTAACCCCTTCTCCAATACTTGGAGAGGGGGGACTCCAACTCCACCCCCCCTCTCCTTTTTTAAGGAGAGGGGGCCGGGGGGTGAGGATGAGGGGCGATGGTAGGGTACAACAAACAAGGAGATCAATCATGTCCGATCAATTCAAAGGCATTGAGCCGATGGTGTATAACAGCAAGATCAACGTCCCCTATTCATGGTGGGCCGGCAATACGGCGAGTAAATTTTTTATCAGCCTGCGGGATGAAAAGAAGATAAT
>CAZZHU010000206.1:0-6402 GCA_964654045.1 uncultured Leptospirales bacterium | reverse complement strand
GCCGGTTGATGCCGAATGCCGCCCAGAGCAGATTGGAGAGGATCTGCAGGGGAAGCTTGTCCGTGGTGAAAGAGCGTGAAGACTTCCTGTTTTTCAGCGCGTCCATGAGCGGTTTGCCGCCGCCTGTCTCGGGTGAAAGGAGTTTAACCGGTGCGAGATCGCCCGGATCCGGCTTTTTCGCATCATTGGATCCGCAGTTAAGGCTCATTACAAAAATTGCTGCTAATAAAAGCGCTGTCTTTTTCATATCGTTACACTCTTTATTCTAAAAATTGAAAAACGGCGTCCTGAAATACACGAATGGAAACATTGACATTGATCATGCAGGGTAAAAAGGCATACTGTCAACAAGATTTATTGTATGTCGTCAGGGGAGCCATGAAAGATCCTGTGAAAGTTCAGTCCCGGCAGGCGCCGGAGAACCGGGTGCTATCCCGGGATGCATCGGGTGGCTGATGGAACCAGGGGCGCTTCCAGCCTGCCGATTCATGACCGGCGCCGGTGTTGACTGCTGAAATTATATTCATTAATAGTTGATTTCCTGGCCGTTTCTCTGATTATATCCCCATGAATGCTATTTCGCTCCTTGCCAATATATCCTTTGTGATCTATCTCTACCTGGGTTTTCATGCCCTCATGCTGGATAAAAAATCTCCTGTGAACAGGATTTTTTTCATGGTATGTCTCAGCATCGCCCTCTGGACGCTATGCGCCGTCTTTGCCTTTTCCTCTTCTACGAAGGATGAATTCCTGTTCTGGTTCCAGCTGGGGAGCCTGCCCAATATTATTTTTTATCCCCTGACCGCCCATTTCTCACTGGCCTTCACAAAGCTTGTTCCGCTGCGGGCCCCGGTATATGCCGGCATCTATCTGCCGGCCCTTCCCATTTATTACCGTTCCTTCACGGGGCATATCCTGTTCAGGGACTTCGTTAAGACGGGGGATTACTGGGAGTTTCTGCCAGACTACGGCTCGCCCTGGCTGTACTACGTGGCGGCATATTATTTTATCTGCATGATGGCAGGGGCGGTCTGTTTCGTCATCTGGAGCAGGAGGGCGAAAACCAACAAGGAGCGAAGCCAGGGCAATATAATATCCATTGCTATGCTCCTGTCCATTATCATAATTACTGCTGACGAGATATTTCTTTCAAAACTGGAATTCTATCACACCAAGGCGCTATCACCCATATTTTTTATATTCTGGATGGGGGGGATCTGGTACGCCATCTCGAAGTACCAGTTTCTGAAAATATCCCCGGCCATGGTGAGCGAGTGCATCGTCGCCTCGATCGACGAGTCGTTTCTGCTGCTGGACAATGACTTCAACATCGTCAGGATCAACAGGGCGGCGGAGGAGCTCGTCGGGGTTCCCCGGAGATCCCTTATTGACCGGCCTTTTCACGCGATACTGGTCGAAAGCAGCGACATCCGGAATGAAATGGCCCGGATGCGGGACGGCGCCTTCGAGAGTTTTTCATGCAGGATGCATTACAGAGTCCCGGACGGCGAACCCGTTCTGGTTGATACGAAACTGAAAATCGTCAGGGACGCCTTCAATGATATCATCGGGGTCCTCGTTATCGGCAGGGAGGTGAAGGGACTCAGCCGGTTCAGGGAGCGGTACCGCCTGTCACCCCGCGAGGCCGATGTCATTAATCTCATCATACAGGGCAACACGCGGAAGGATATCGCCCGGATCCTTCAATTGTCCGATGAAACGATAAAGACCCACTGCACATCGGCCTACAACAAGCTGGGAGTCGACAACAAGATCCAGCTATTGAACCTTCTGAAAGAGTATAATCTCATATCCGAGCAGCAGGCTGACGCCACCGTGGTGCCCCTGAAATAGCGATAATCAGGAACGGATTGCAATATCGGCGCGGGGCTCCATTTTTTTTGGTGCCTCACCCTTTTGGGGGATGTTGAAACGGTCGCCGCCGGTTATATTTTACCTGATTTACAATCAGACTTAAAATAATCGGAAGAGGTTTGGCAAATGAGAGTAATAATGGGCAGAATCATGCTTGCACTGTGCATGAGTCTTATGTTGTGTGTCGCGGCATTTTCCTACAATGTCAACGACAAGGTCAAGGTGGAATGGAAAGGAGGGTGGTATCCCGCAAAAATTTTAAAGGTCGAAAACAACAAGTATTATGTGCATTATGACGGGTATGCTTCAAGCTGGGATGAATGGGTGACCGATAGCCGCATCAAAAAGAGCTCGGCCCCTGCATATAGCGTCGGCGAGTCCGTGCAGGTGAAATGGAAAGGGAGCTGGTATCCCGCCACCGTGTTGAAAGCCGGCGACGGTAAGTACTATATTCATTATGCCGGGTACGGATCGAACTGGGACGAGTGGGTCGGCCCGGGGCGCATAAAAAAGAATTAACCCGCGATCCTCGCTCCACGGCGGTCCCGGGCGATACCCGGTGCTGTGACGGCCGGTCGTTACGCGCGGCCGGAAATGATCATTGAATGCAATAATTGACCGGAACGGGGCCTGCAGCGCAGGCCCCGTTCCATTCAGGGCATGCCTCCGGCCGTTCCGGATATAAAAGCGATAAAAAAAATATTCTCGCCCGCTGATTTTATTTCTCTTTTAACCGGCCTCGAAAGCATTAATTCGATCCTGCTCCCCGGGCCCTGAAAAAATCTATATTCTTTGCCAAGATGAAGTCATTGCGATAAAAAACTGACGACGTCCTCTTTATCCATTACTTTTGAAAAAATACCATGAAGCGCCGCCAGAAATGAGATCTGCACGTATTCCGCTGGAATTTCCTTGCCGGAATAAACTAGTTTTTTTGTGGCACAGCAATCGCCGGCAACAAGGCACTCGTACCCCAGGTCATAAGCGGCCCTTACTGTCGTATCGACACACATATGGGTCATCATGCCGCATACGACCAGCCTGGATATGTTGTTTTCCTTCAGATGTTCATGAAGCCCGGTTTCCCTGAAGCTATTGGGGTAGTTTTTCACAAATACTTTTTCATCTTTCAGGGGCCTGGCATGATCATGGAATTCCGCGCCGGCCGTGCCGGGAAGAAAAAAAGCGGCGCCCGGCCTTGCGGAAACATGCCGGATATGAATGACCGGCAGCCCCCGGGAACGGAAAAATCCCAGGAGCTCCCGTATTTTTACCGCCGCGTCCAAACTGCCGGCCAGTTCCATGCGGCCTCCCGGGAAATAGTCGTTTTGAACATCAATGACCACAAGTGCGGTATTCATGAAAAACCTTTCCTTGCTTTTTTTATTGCAGCACAAAAAGTGAGTCAATTTCACCGACACCTCCGGAAACCGTGCAAGCACAGCATCCTGCCCGCCGGTTAAGGCATCAGTGATTTTTCAGAATAATTCTCGGTTTTTTCTGTGCTGACCGAAAAGTAATCGGCCTGGGATACATAACTATGATGAACATGGTATATTCAATTACATGGCTCCTGTCCAGAATTTTTCCTGTTGATATATGTCTTTTTGCTCCATATGTACGTTATTCTGTCGCATTGGCATTTTATATAAGAGAGGAATTTCCCGGATATAGAAAAATACCTTGTCAAGTGGATGTATATTTTCTATAGTCTTACACACACCCGGGAACCCCGGGATCACCGCGGAGGATAGAGGATGCCATGAGCCCCATCGACCGGTTATTTCTCACGACATACGACAAGTCCGATTTCAAGGAGAGGCAGCGGGCCAGGGACCTGGTCATCACTTCCGGCGCTATAGCCTTTTTACTGCTGCTCCTGTTGTTCTTCCTGATAGTGATACAGGGGAGAAAAATCACCGATATCACGAACCTGGCGATCATCGGCCTGGAGATAATAATAATCCTGGCCCTGGTGCTCACGAAAAAGGGGAAGGTCATGCCCGCCTCGCACCTGCTGCTGGTGCCCATGGCGCTGGTGGTGTGGGTCAACCTCTTCGTGAGCCTGGGTACAATCCCGGTAATCCGTGTGATCAACGGCATCGGCCTGGTCTTCCCGGTCATCGGCCTGGTCTCCCTGCTGATGAACCGCGTCTCCGTTATGGTCTACACACTGTTTCACATGGTTCTGCTGTCCCTGTTCTGCTACCTTATGGTCTGGGGGGGGCATGTTACCAGGCCCGAGGCGTACAGCTATTTCGTCGATTTCGGGCTCGGGATCATCATGCTGAGCGTCATCAGCAGCAGGATCCTGGGAAACAGCAACAGGGCCAACCGCTCCATCGCCACCGCGCTGGAGGAGACCACCCGCAGGGGCGAGAGCATACGAACCATCCTCGACCGGACGAACAGCGCCGCGGCGCTCCTGTCCCAGTCCGCCAGCGGCCTGGCGCAGACCACGCAGACGTTTTCAACGAATGCCCAGTCGCAGGCGGCCTCGGTCGAGCAGATCACCGCGTCGGTGGAGGAGGTGACGGCCAGCGGCGAGGGGATCCACGCCATCGCCCAGAGGCAGGCGACGCTCTCCGGCAAGGTGAGCGGGGACATGGACAGCCTCTACAACATCGTCTCCATGGAGGGGGAGAAGATGCAGGACGCCCTGGCCATCCGGGACAGGCTCAACGAGATGGTGGCGAAATCCAAGGACGAGATCCAGCACCTTCTCGACGTGATGTCCGTGGCGGCGTCGAAATTCAAGGGCGTGCAGGACACCGTGAGCATTATCGAGGACATATCCGACAAGATCAACCTCCTGTCGCTGAACGCCGCCATCGAGGCGGCCCGCGCCGGGGAATACGGCAGGGGCTTCGCGGTGGTGGCCGACGAGATAGGTAAGCTGGCCGACAGCACCTCCTCCAACCTCAAGACCATCAACGACATGTTCAACATGAGCAACCAGGAGATCACCAACGTGTACGGCCGCCTGGAGGGCTTCGTGAGCTCCCTGAACAAGATGATCGAGTACATCGCGGAGTTCAGCCACCGGATCGACCTCGTGGTGGAAATGACCGGGCAGGATCTGGCGCTGAACAGAGTCGCCCGGGAGTCGCTGGGGCGCCTCTCCGGGGAGGCGGACAACGTGCTGAGCGCCGCCACGGAGCAGAAGCTGGCGCTGGAGGAGGTCGCCAGGAGCCTCGCGGTGATCAACAGCGCCACCCAGGAGATCGCCATGGGCGCCAGGGAGCTTTCCGCCACGACGAAGGACCTGGCTGAAAGGGCGCAGGAGCTGAAGGAACTGGCGGTGTAGGAGCCTACGGCCGCCGCCGGGATGCCGGCACTCCCCCCGACAGGGGGGCGCAATCACGAAATTCGGGAGGACATCATGAACATACATATCGATTACAGGAAACGGCTGGCCCGCATCAGGGAGCTCATGGGAGAGGCGGGGATGGACCTTTTCATCGGCACCAGGACGGTAAGCCTGAGCTACGTGGCGGGGGCCTTCATCCCCTGGAGAAGCGCGGTGCTGATCAGCCGCGACGGCTACGAGGGGCTCATCACCCTGCTCCTGGACGCCGAGCGCCTGAGGAACGAGTCCTGGATGCCTGTCATCCAGCCCTACGCCCCCGTCGCGGGGATGGACCTGTGGGACGTCATCGTGAATTTCGCGAAGAAGAACGGCTGGGACAAGGCGACGATCGGCGTGGAGCTCGGCCATTCCCCGAGGGGGAACACCGGCTACCTTTTCGCCACCGAGTACGAGCAGCTGAAGGGCTCGCTGCCGGAGGCGACATTCGTGAACGCCCTCCATGTCATGGACCGGGCCTCGGTGGTGAAGGAGCCGGGGGAGATCAAGCTGCTCCGCCAGGCGGCCGCCATCGCCGACGCGGCCATGGAGCGGGTCAGGGAATCGATCTATCCGGGCGCCACGGAGACGGAGATCGCGGGAATCGGAGAAATGGAGCTCCGGCGCCTGGGGAGCGAGTACCACTGGGCGGTCACCGGCTCCTCCGAGGTGGCGTCGGGCTACCGCGCCTGCTACGCCATGAACGGCACCACCCAGCCCACCGACAAGGTCGTGCGGAAAGGGGAGAACATCATCGTGGACCTGCACCCCTACTACCACCTCTACACCTCGGACCTGGCGCACAACTTCATACTGGGCGATCCGAGCGAGGCGCAGCGGAAGCTCTCCGACGCATACGTCCGGACTGCGCAGACTATCATCGACAATTTCAAGGCGGGAAACAGGATCGGGGACATCCACGCGAAGGTGCTGGCCACAGCCGGCGAGCTGGGCTACGGTTCAAACGTGATCCCCTCCTTCGGCCACGGCCTGGGCGTGCTGGGGCACGAGTGGTACCCGGCCATCCTGGCCAACGCCGAGTTCAAGGACGTGGTCCTGGAGGAAAATTCCGTGGAGGTGGCCTTCCTGGCCATGACGGTCCCCGGGGTATGCGGCATGCGGCTGGAGTACCCGGTACTGGTGACCGCCCACGGCGGCGAGCCGCTCTGCGCCACGCCGCT
>CAZZHU010000205.1:0-6445 GCA_964654045.1 uncultured Leptospirales bacterium | reverse complement strand
GACGGATATATCGATCCCCGTGCGACTGGCTATGACGCCGGCGTTTTTCTCGAGGAGCCGGTAGAGCCCGCTGCCCACGGTTCCGAAGCCGATGATGGCGATGTTTAGTTTCTTCATGGAAATGGTCCTTGCCTGAATTCTCTGCTTTCGTCATAATCCGTGCGCGCTTTTTGTCAATAGATAATTTGTTACAAGTCCGCTACGGTGAGAAGGCAGTGCTTTATTCTTCCCCCCGGCCCCCGTAGGGGGCGACCTCACCCCGCCTCAGGCGTGCCCTCTCCTTACAAAGGAGAGGGCGCCCGAATTAATAATATTATCCGGATATGAATATTTTCAATCCCCCCCTCTCCATTTTATGGAGAGGGGGTTAGGGGGTGAGGGCGAACAAGCGGAGAGGGGCCGGGAGTGAGGATGACATTCTGAAGTGCGCGCCTATCGGGCGGGGTCCCCCTTATTTTTTCTTGACAGAATCAATATGTATGGATAAATTAAACAGATGTTTGAAACATTCAATCGGGCGGTTTAATCGACATGGCGACAAAGAAAGAAGATGACGTTACGATACGGGAGAAGATAATCCGGGCCGCCATCGAGTGCATTGAGAAATACGGCCTCCATGGCCTCACGGTGCGGCGGATTGCGAAAGAGGCCGATGTCAACGTTGCCGCGGTCAACTACTACTTCGGGTCCAAGGAAAAGCTCGTGGACGAGGTGTTCCGGAAGACGCTGTACACCGGGTTTGATGAAAACATCCAGGAATTTTTCAATAATTACAAGGATTCGCCGGATACCGCCCTCGAATCCTTTTTACGTCACTTCATGACCGGAGGCCTGCAGTATCCCAACCTGGTGAAGATACACTTCTACGAGGCCTTCGTGAATAACAATTACCGGACCCCGTCGGTGAAGCGCGTGTCCGCCTTCGTGGCCGAATTCGAGAAGATCATCTGCTCCCTTGCTGCGAAAAAAAAGGGGAAGGCCTGCAAGATTGACATGGTTCTGTTCTGGTCGTCGGTCTTTTTCCCGATCGTTTTCCCCGGCCTGTTCCGCGACTACACGGGTCTGGATTTCAAGGATCCCGACTGGCTGGATGAATATATTACCCGGCTGATGAAAATCCATTTGGGCGATTAGCGCTTTAACGGTACCTGGATGCAGTGATCCTCATTCCATCTGCCCGGAGCAATCCTTCCTGGCGGCACCATTGAAATTTTTTTTCATTTTTTTCCCGAAAAACTTGACATTTAAACAGCTGTTTAATATTTTGAAACTATAGTTTTAAACAATTGTTTGAAACTATAGTTCAACAGGGCGTCGCCGGTCCTCCGCGAATGCCGTAGAGAGGGCCTGATGCCTGCAAAAGCGAGGTGAATGATATGATGGGCAGGATTGCGCTGTTGCTGATGCTGATTTCGGGGATGGTAATGCCCGCGTCTGTCATGGCTCAGCAGAATGAGATGGATGAAAAAAAGAAGAAAAAAGTGGCCGTGGCCGCGAAAAAGCCCGCCGGGGAAAAGAAAACAGAGACTGAAGGGGCACTGGGCAAGGAGAAAAAAAAGTGGGGACTCATTCCCTTCGGCTTTCCCTTTTACTCGCCTGACACCAGCGGAGCGCTGGCCTTCGCCCTGGTCTTCTACTATAACCAGGATCCGAAGGACCCCGCGCGCAAGGCCGATGAATTGTCGCTGGGAGGGACCTACACCCTGCGCAACCAGATGGCCCTGAAGCTGGATTCAACCGTTTATTTTCAGAATGACCGCTACAAGCTGACTGCCAGCGTGGCCGGCGCCAGCTATCCCCAGGACTTCTGGGGGGTGGGCCCCGACACCAGGGATTATATGAAGGAAAAATACACGCCGGTGAGCTTTGACGGCCAGCCCGGTTTCCTTTTCAAGATTGTCGACAACCTGTACATGGGGCCTATCTACCATGCTTCCTATGTGGAGACGCACGGCAAGAAAACCCTGCACCAGCTCAGGACGCTCAAAATTCCCGGGAGCGACGGCACGTTCGCGTCCGGTTTCGGCGTCAATATAACCTTTGACAACCGCGACAGCACCTTTTACCCGCACCGGGGCTTCTATATCGACGCGAGGGTCCTGGTTTACCGCCGGGAATTCGGCAGCGAGTACAACTTTACCAGGCTCGAGCTGGATTTCCGCCCCTTCGTACAGCTTTACCAGGACCTGGTCCTCGCCTTCCAGTTGAGCGCGCGTCTGAACTGGGGAACGGTGCCCTTCATGATCTTGCCCCAGATCGGCGGCATGGAGCGGATGCGCGGCTACGCCGACGGCAGGTACATGGACAAGGTCTGCCTCATCGGTCAGACTGAATTCCGCTTCCCCCTCGTGTGGCGCTTCGGCGGCGTGGTTTTCGGCTCCATCGGCACGGTGGCCCCGCGCCTTGACCAGATCAATCCCTACTTTTTCCGCTATGCCTGGGGAGGGGGCCTGCGCTTCACCGTGGACAAATCGGAGCACATCAACTTCCGTCTCGACGTCGGCGTCGATGAAAACCTGGAGCCAAGCTTTTATTTCTTCATCAAGGAGGCATTCTGACCTCACCCCGCCTCCGGCACCCCTCTCCTTGGTAAGGAGAGGGGCCGAGGGTGAGGATATGATGATGGGAGAATGTGAAGATAGTATAGAATAATTTTGGATGGAATGAGCATGAATAATAAACTTATCATATCGATCATAACCATGGCCGCTCTCTGCGGCGCCGAGGCTTCGGCCATGTCGGCGAAGGAGATCGTTGAGAAATCGGAGAAGGCCGTGCGGGGTAATTCGCAGGTCGTGGTGTGCGAGATGACCATCCGGACCAGGCGATGGACCCGCACGCTCAGGGTGAAAAACTGGGAAGACCGGCTTGCCAGGAAATCCTTTACCGAGATCCTGGCGCCCCGGGCGGACGCCGGGAACCGTTTCCTCATGATAAACCGGGACCGGCTGATGTGGCAGTACAATCCCCGCGTGGGCAAGGAGATCAAAATACATCCGTCCATGATGCTCCAGTCGTGGATGGGGTCTGATTTTACGAACGATGATATCGTGAAGGAATCGAGCATGATCGAGGATTACCATCATACCCTGGCGGGGACGAAAACCGTCGATGGCCACCGGTGCCACTGGATAACCATGAAGCCACTGCCGGGCGCGGCGGTCGTGTGGGGATCGCTGACCTCGTATGTCCGCACCTCCGACTGCCTCCCGGTCCGCATCGAGTATTACGACCAGCGCGGCAAACTGAAGAAGGCGCTCTCGTTCGGCAATTACCGCGTCATGGGCGGCCGTCTTATCCCGTCAACGTATAAGATGACAAGCATGAAGAAAAGGCGCGATATAGACGAGGGCGTTGAAGAGTTCACGCTGATGGAGATAAAAAACGCTTCCTTCGACCTGGCCATCGACGCATCGATTTTCACGATACAGAACCTGAAACGGAGATGACCGCCATGAAGGAACGGAACCGGTCAATCGAGATCATCCTGGCGTGGCGCAACGTGTGGAAGAATCGGCGGCGCACCGTCCTGACCCTGCTGACCATCATGGTCGGCTGCTCCATGATCATCTTCATGAGAGCGTGGCAGGAAGGCGGCCAGGGCCAGATGGTCGAGGACGCAATAGCGCTAAACGCGGGGCATATCCAGGTCCACGAGAAGGGCTTCTGGAGAGAGGAATCAAGCATCGATTATGCCTTCCGGGCCGATGACGCGATGCTCGCGAAGCTCCGCCGCGACCGCGATATCCTCGGGTTCAGCCGGCGGATCCACGCCGCCGGACTTTTTTCAAAGGATGAGAACACCTTCGGCGCCGCCATCCAGGCCGTTGAGCCGGACGAAGAGAAAGGCGTAAGCGTCCTGCACCGGTTTGTCCTGAAGGGAGGCAGGTACCTCTCCGGCGGCGACGACAGGGCGGTCGTCATGGGGCACATACTCGCGAAGAACCTGGGGGCCTCGGTGGGCGACAAGGTTTCGATGATATCGCAGGGCTTTGACGGCTCCATCGCGTCCGAAAACTACACCGTGGTGGGGCTTTTCAGGAGCGGCAGCCCCGAGTACGACCGCTCGCTCGTGCTCATGCCCTTCGGCCAGGCGCGGGAGATTTTCAAAATGATGGGGTATGTCAATTCGATCGCTATCCGCTGCGCTGATCCGGCGCGGATGGACAGGGTAAGGGACCGCCTCCGCGGCTCCCTTGACGCGAAAAGACTCGAGATCATGGGATGGGACGAGCTGATGCCCGAGCTGGTGCAGCACATGGCCATCGACCGGGCCATGGCCGGCGTGTTTTACTTCATCTTGTTCACGGTTGTATCCTTCGGGGTCCTCAATACGATCCAGATGTCGGTGTACGAGCGGACCCGGGAGCTGGGCGTCATGCTGGCCATCGGCACGGGCCCGGGGCGGCTGCTACGCATGGTCCTGTGGGAATCGGCCCTTATCGCCGTCATGGGGATAACCCTCGGGGCCGCCCTGGGATCCGCGGCGGGCTGGTACTTCGCGGTGCACCCCATCGTGTACGCCGAGCACCAGGAGGGCATGACCGCCATGGGCGTCGTGACGAACGTGTTCCCGGCGAAACTGGGGTGGGGCAACGTCCTGACGACCTCGCTTGCCATGTTCATCCTGGCCCTCCTGTTCACCGTCATGCCGGCGCGCCGCGCTGCGGGGCTCAGGCCTATCGACGCGATACGGCAGCTGTGAGCGGCCCCATGCGGAAGCTTATATCTCAATAATTATCAGGGACAGAGCAATGAAACATTTTGAATCAGTTACAGCGTTGAAGCCTTTCATGATGATGGGGTGGCGGAACCTGTGGCGGCAGAAGCGCCGCTCCCTGGTCGTCATATCGTCCATCGCCATCGGCATTTTCGCCATGATCCTCGCCGTGGGCTTCATGAACGGCGTTATGCAGCAGCTCGTGGAGAATGCCATCAATACGTCGCTGGGACACGTCGCGGTGCACCGGAAGGGATTCCAGGACTCCATGAAAGTTGAATTGAGCTTTATCCCGGAACGCGCGGCATATGAAGCAGTGAGGCGGAATCCCCTTGTAGTTTCCTGGGCGCCGCGCGTCAAGCTCCAGGGAATGGCGCGCTCCGGCGAAACTTCCCGGAGCGTCATGATCATCGGGATCGATCCGGCAGCCGAGCGGAAGACGACCAGCCTCTATTCGTACGTGGAGAAAACCGGCGGGAGCGCCTTCCTCGATGGTCCCGGCGCCGAGGGGGTCCTCATGTCGCGTTCGCTGGCGGAGGTGCTCGATTGCAGCCTCGGGGACCGGCTGGTGCTCATGATGCAGGACCGGAAGGGCGGCATCGCAGGGGTCGGCCTCACGGTCACCGGCCTGTTCCGGTCGCCGTCGGACGACTTCGACCGTCACACCGTGTTCGTGGGAATCAGGCATCTTCAAAAAATTGCGGGCCTGGGCGGCGCCATATCCGAGATCATGATCATAGGCCGGGACCGGGACGCCGCGGATGCCCTGCAGTGCTCGCTCTCTGCCGCCATCGGCCGCCCTGACCTCGAGGTTCTTTCATGGAAGGACATGGCCCCGAGCCTGGTGAGCGCCCTCGATCTCCAGGACACGATGATCATGGTGTTCATGGCGATCATCTTCATAACCATTATTTTCACCGTGGCCAACACCCACATCATGTCAATCATGGAGCGGTTCCACGAACTGGGTGTCATGAAGTGCGTGGGCACGCGGCCCGGCCATATCCTGTTCATGGTCATGTTCGAGGCGGGGAGCCTCGGGCTGGCGGGACTGGCGGCCGGCATCGCGGCGGCGCTCCCCCTGGTATTGGTCCTGGGCCACGGGGGGGTGGACGTGTCCTTCGTCGCCGATTCCATGCGCTCGTGGGGCGCCGGCAGCACTATCTACCCGCTGGTGCGGCTAAAGGACATTGTGACAGCGGCGGTCATGGTATTCGCCACTGCCCTGGCCGCTTCGCTCTATCCCGCCGTCAAGGCGGCGCGTATTAAGCCGCTGGAGGCATTGCATTTTATATGAGTGTATATCCTCACCCGCGCTCTGCGCACCCTCTCCATGAAATGGAGAGGGTTACCGCTGTAAGAAATTTGCTCTTCCCCATCTCCTTACGAAGGAGAGGGGGTTGGGGGTGAGGTCATTAGAAGAATAAGTTTATCAAACAGGAGTATCCTATGAGCATAATATCAATAACTAACCTGGTAAAGGACTACGAGACCAACGGGTTTTCGGTACGCGCCCTGGATGGAGTCGAGTGCGCCATCGAGCCCGGTGAATTCACCGCCATCGCCGGGCCTTCCGGGTCGGGGAAGACGACCCTGCTGAACATCATCGGCGGCCTCGATTTCCCGACGGGCGGCGGGGTGTCCGTCGCCGGGAACGACCTGACCGCGATGTCGGCGCGGGAGCTTTCAGATATGCGGCTGATGAGGATAGGCTTCATCTTCCAG
>CAZZHU010000204.1:0-6475 GCA_964654045.1 uncultured Leptospirales bacterium | reverse complement strand
CCTGGCTGAGGGGGGTCTCGACCCTGTAGATTTCTTCGCCGGGAAGGGCCATGTCGCCCAGAACGTCGTAATACGCAACTTCGAGCGGTTCCAGCGCTGGATGGAATCTTGGTACGGCAGGATCATGACCTTTACGCTTGATCATCCGCTTCTCATCATCGGAATCACCACCATCATCTTTGTCGTCAGCCTTGCGACAGCGCCCTTCATCAAGAAGAACTTCATGTCCTCCAGCGATTTCGGGGATTTTAACATTACGCTCCAGCTGCCTTCCGGCACGAGCCTTGACGGCACCAACGAGGTTGCAAACAGGGCGGCGCAGCGCATATTAGCCGTTGCCCCTGAAATGAACACGATGTCCATTATCGTCGGCATGAACGCGATGAACACCGCGCAGACCAACTTTGTCACCATGGGCCTTTCCCTGGTTGACATGAAAGACCGCAAGCGCACCGCGCCTGAGATCAAGACCGCGATCAGGAATATGCTCATAAAGGAATTCCGCGGTGATCGTCCCAAGCTCACTGAATACAGTCTGGGAAACATGGCGATGTCGGCCTATGTCCTTAATATAGTCGGCAATGACCTGGAAGTACTGGACGAGTACGCGCAGAAGTTCTACAACGAAATAAAAAAGAGCCCCGACCTCTCGGACGTTGACATCAGTTCAGAATCCGGCAAACCCGAGTTCCAGGTCGTGTTCAACCCGAACGAAATGCAGAAATTCGGCGTCATGCCGTCCATAGCCGGCGCCGAGCTCCGGTACCAGATAGCCGGAGAGGTTGTGGGCGAGCTCCATGACAAGGGGATCGAATATGATGTACGGCTCCGCCTGAAGCCGGAACAGCGCGATTTAAGGTCCGCCTTCGAAAACACCAGGGTCCCCAACCAGATGTATCGCATGGTACCCCTTAAAGCCCTGAGCAGGGGCGTGGACAAATCCGGCCCCTCGCAGATACTCCGGTACGACCGTTCCCGGGTCGTGCAGATAACCGCGAACCTTACACCCGATGGCGCCATGGGCAGCGCGACAGATTTTTCGATGAATCTACTCAAGAAGAAAATGCAGCCCCCGAAAGGGATAACATACAACTTTGTCGGGCAGGCCGAGGACCTGAAGGAGCTTATGGCGGATATAATGCTCGCCATGCTGCTGGCTGTCATATTCATATACTTCATCCTCTCCAGCCTGTACGAGTCATTCATTACGCCGGTTACGATCCTCATTGCCCTGCCGCCGGCGCTTTCCGGCGCGCTCCTGGCCCTTTTCCTCTTCAGGGAGCAGCTCAACATGTTTTCAATGATCGGTATAATCATGCTCATGGGGCTGGTCACCAAGAACTCGATCCTGCTGGTCGACTTCGCCCTCGAGGGTTTCCGTTCAGGATTGACACGGAAGGAGGCCATTTACAAGGCTGGCATGACCCGGCTCCGGCCCATCCTTATGACAACCTTCGCCATGCTGGCAGGCACGCTGCCGATCGCCCTGGGCATCGGCGAGGTCTCGAAATTCCGCATGGCCATGGGTATCGCCATTATGGGAGGCCTTATTCTCTCGACCTTCCTGACCCTGGTCGTGGTGCCGGCCATGTTCGAATACATTGACATCTTCCGCGAATGGATTGAAAGCAAGTTCCGGCCCACGTACAAGAAGGAAGAGCGCAATGTAATTGAAGAGATCGATGAGGAAGAAGAGGTTGTTGATGAAAACAGCATGCCTGCAGCCGCGAAAATACTCTCCGGCAGCCCGGTACCTGATAAGAAAAAGTCCCGCAGGACCACCGGCAGCATCCTGAAGCCACCGAAAAGAAAATAATTGATCAATATTACAACTCCCCGCTTGTTTAAGCCGGGAGTTGTAATATTAATGATTGACTTTTATACCACCCCCTGTAAAAAAATACCAATTAATAAGTAGAACCTATTATTATTAACTTTTTTTTATTCGGCTGTTTTTTTCCTAGGATTGCGGGTACATTGTCACGATTCAATTTCCTTTTTCATTCCGATGACTTGGGAGATTTATAACGTGGTTTAATCTGCATTTCACAGGATGTCATGCTGAGTAAACATTCAATTCAACAAACCTCAGGAGGTAGTTTCAAGTTATGGCAGACACAAAACTATTCGGGATGGCTGCTGAAAAAGGGAGATGGATATTTGTCATTTTAGGTTTATTGATGAACCTCTGCCTTGGCAGCGTCTATTCCTACAGCGTGTTCAAACCGCACGTACAATTCGAGTTCGACAAAAAAACAGCCGAAAAAGCCGGCGTCGCGGTCAACAACATCGACAAGGACCTTCTCAAGGGCATATTCACCCTCAAGAAAGACTCGGCCGACAAGTTCTACTCGTCGTCGAAGACCATCACGCCTGAACAGGTGGCTGAGATATTCAATTTGAAAGCAGACGCGGAAAAAGACAAGGTGAAGATCGATAATTTCGCCAAATTGATTCCCGCTATGGCAGACAAGGATATCGAGCTGCTCAAGGGAATGAAAAAAGTCACGTCACTGGAAGGCAACCTGCCCTTCATGCTGTTCCTGGCATTTTTTTCGATCCTCATGTTCTTTGGCGGTAAGATCATGGAAAAGCTTGGCCCGAAAAAGCTTGCTCTTACCGGTGGCATTATCGTCGGTCTGGGATGGGGCCTGTCCTATTTTACCCAGAACATCTACATGTTGATGCTCACCTACGGCGTTATCGCCGGCTCCGGCGTCGGCCTTGCCTACGGCTGCCCGGTATCACTCGGCGCCCGCTGGTTCCCCGACAAGAAAGGCCTCGCGGTCGGACTCATGCTGGCCGGCTTCGGCGGTTCAGCTCTCATCACGGCCAACATTGCCGGTGTCCTCATTCCCAAAATCGGACTGTTCACCACGTTCCTCTATTTCGGCATCGCCTTTGCGATCATTCTCGTGATCCTGTCCCTGCCGTACAAGTTCCCGGAAGCCGGGTGGAAACCCGCCGGCTGGGCTCCCGCTGCCGGTGCAGCTGCGACCGTGGATTTTGCCCCCGGCGAAATGGTCAAGACCTCCACATTCTGGGGCCTCTTTTTTGCCTATATCATCGGCTGCCTCGCAGGCCTGATGGCTATCGGTGTTTCTGCTCCCGTGGGCCAGGAGATCATCAAGATCAACGCTGCCATGGCGGCCATGCTGACCGGTATCTTCGCTATATTCAACGCGGTTGGCCGTCCGCTCTTCGGCGCCCTTACCGACAAGATAACACCGAAGTGGGCTGCAATCCTCAACCTGATCATCATTCTCATCGTTTCGCTTATGATGTTCCAGGCCAGCGAAGGAAGCATCACTCTCTACATTGTGGCCTTCTGCGGCTTCTGGCTCTGCCTCGGCGGATGGCTCGCCATCGCGCCAGCCGCGACCGCTTCGTTCTTCGGTATGAAGGACTATGCCAAGAACTACAGCATCGTCTTCTTCGCATACGGTCTGGGCGCCATCATCGGCGGCCTGATCTCCGGTTTCGCGAAAGACCTTTTCGGGAGCATGAAAGTAGCTTTCTATCCCACCGCCGCCCTCGCGGTACTGGGGATTCTTCTTTCGATTATTTTTATCAAACCTCCAAAGAAGTAATCGCGACCGCACTGAAACGAAAAAAGCCGGCTTCATGCCGGCTTTTTTCAATTATATCATTCTCAAATTTAAAATCCGTCGTATGTTTTTCCCTCTTTTTTCCTTTGAGCATCTTCCTTTTTCTTCTGTTCAAATTTAACCTTGCCTTCTTTCAGCATGATATCAAGATACTCGACATATATAACGCAGGGATTCGCCTTGGAATGACGGCAATCCTCCGTTTCCCATGCCGTTATTTTGTATTTCTTATCGATGAACCATCTCACCATCAGGTATGAACCGGTTGACCGGTTGAACTCCTCGCCGTTGTAATCATTCGGCTGCCCGAATTTTTCTATAAGCCGCCCTTTGACTTTTGCAATTTCCCCCCACTTGATTTCCACCTGGATCAGAAACAGTTTGTCCTTATGATCAAAGAACAGTCTCGTATTTGCCATTTCCCCGGTTTTGATGCTCATGTCCCCGTTGTTTGAATACTTGACCTTGTCGTATTTCCCCTTTATAGCGTTTTTAACGTCTCCCTTGGTCTGGCCAAGAATAAATTCTTTATAACCGATCCCGGTCCCCTCTGAAAACAGGGGGGCAGAAAAAATAAGGATGCAAAGGCATATCGGCAACATCTCTCTTCTCATAATCACCCTCCACATTGTATATGTGTTAGTATACTAATCCTAAAATACCACCGTCAAGTTATTTTGCATAAAGAAAACAAATATCCACCGCTCAGAAACGTTGCATGATAATACCGGCTTGAATCCGGGCTAAACGGCTTGTCCGGAATGCCACCCCAGGTCCGTTCCACCTCTTCACCGGGGCCCTGTAACTTTTAAAAATCACGGCAATCCATTGGTTCGAATCCATTCAAATATATTGTCTTGTTGCAATTCTTATTTAATTATAAGGGTCTGAGGGTCAAAGCCCGTTACAAAGCCCCCGCATCCCGGCCAGTCGGGATTACGAGCGCGAGACGCCAGTTTCGCAACAAATCTAGTATCTCTGTTGACAAAATCATCATGGTTTACTATAATCAAATCGTTACATTTAATCATGTTACATCAATCCGCAGGGGGAAGCGGAAACCGCAACAACATGATCAATGGACATTCTTCTGTATTCGTATTTGAACCAGAGCAATCCTTTCGCCGCATGTTGCAGGGGAACCATAACGGTTTGCCATCTTCACAAAATTATTTATTACAACTGACGGGGGACACCTATGAGCGATGCATACTCGGAAAAGCCGTGGCTGAAGAAATACGATAAAAACGTAGCTCCGAACCTGAAGTACGAGGAAAAGACCTTTGCCGAAAAGTTCGCAGAGACCGTTTCCATGTATCCCGATAAAACCGCCCTCATTTACATGGGTCGGTCCCTGAGTTTCAAAGAAGTTGACGAGCTTTCAAACAGGCTCGCCAATTTCCTCATCGCAAGCGGGCTCCGTCCCGATGATGTGGTCGGGCTCCACCTGCCGAACATCCCCGCCAACTACATCGGCGTCATCGGCGTCCAGAAGGCCGGATGCGTGTCCACGGGCCTGAGTCCGCTCCTTACACCGGCCGAGATGGAGCACCAGCTCATTGATTCCTGCACGAAGCTGGTCATCACCGTGGACATTCTTTTTGCGAAAATTGCCGAGGTGGCCGGTAAAGCCCCCTTCACGACGGTGGTTGTCACGGAGATCGCGGATTTTCTTCCGGGCATCAAGCGGGTACTCGGCAAACTATTGAAAAAGATACCCACGGCCGAGGTTAAACCCATCGCCGGTAAAAACGTGAAGCGCTTCATGGAGGTTATGAATGAATCCAAACCTGACCCGGTTCAGGTGAAGCGCGGTTTCGACGACATGATCTTCATGATGTACACCGGCGGCACCACGGGTCCGGCAAAGGGCGCCATGCTGACCCAGCGCAGCTACATGAGCAACCGTCACCAGGTGCTCACGTGGCTTGATATTCAACCCGATGACATTGCGCTGTCCGCGTTTCCCCTCTTCCACATTGCCGGGCTGGCACTGGGTGGCTTTACCATGACCAGGGGAATCACGCAGATATGCGTACCCAATCCGAGGGACTCGCATTTTCTTATTGAGTGCCTTAAGGCATACAAACCCACCTTCGTAGTCAATGTCCCAACGGTTTACTTTGAGCTCCTGAAACAGCCTGCTTTCAGGAAACTGGAACTGAAGGGCCACCTGAAATGGTGCCTGAGCGCGGCCGCCCCCTTCCCCGCCGAATATATCAAGGACCTTGAATCGATCATCGGCGAAGGTAACTTCATCGAGCTTTACGGCATGACGGAGATGTCGCCGGTCATGATCTGCAACCCGCGCTACGGTGCAAAAAAACCCACTTCCATCGGGATGCCCCTATCGGACACACTTGTGAAGCTCATCGACCCGGAAACCGGACAGCCTCCGAAACAGGGTGAACCGGGTGAAATCGTAATCACCGGCCCCCAGATCATGAAGGGCTATTACAGGAAGCAGGAGGAAACCGATAACGCGGTGCGCGACGGCTGGATGCATACCGGCGACGTGGCGCGGATGGACGAGGACGGCTACTTCTACATCGTTGACCGGGTCAAGGACATGGTCATCGTTTCCGGCTTCAAGGTCTTCACCCGGGAGCTCGACGAGGTCCTGGCAAAACATCCTGACATAGCACTGGCAGCCTCAGTCGGTTTACCGGACCCTGAACGCCCCGGCTCGGAGCGCGTGGGCATCGCCATTGTCCTGCGTCCGGGCATCGCGAAGAGCGACGAGGAAAAGGCGAAAATTACGCAGTTCCTCCGTGACAACGTGGCCCCCTACAAGGTACCGAAGCTGATTGAGTTCATGGACGAGCTCCCCACGAGCGGCGTCGGGAAGATATTGAAGCGCGAGATAA
>CAZZHU010000203.1:0-6486 GCA_964654045.1 uncultured Leptospirales bacterium | reverse complement strand
GCATCACGTAGAGGTGGTCCATTGGTATCGGCGTCAGCGACTGGAGGGCCATCTGGATCGACATCTTGTGATCCGGCTTGCCGCTGAAATTGATAACGATGTTCTCGCTGTCCATTTCGACGATTTTTCCCAGTTTCCAGGTGTTGTGATACGCGTAATTCCCCTTGTCGAAGACGATGTTCTTCTCGAAGTCCTGGATGGCGTATTTCACCGGCGTCTTGTAGTTCGCCAGTTTTGAGAGCTTCATGAACTGCTCGAACTGCGAGTGGTCCTTGAACTTGACGCGGTAGAGGTTGATCAGGTCCCGCCGGGCGTGAGCGTCCTCGGGACGGTACTTGAGCACCTTCTTGAGCAGCTCGATGGACAGGTCCGGGTTTTCCTCGTCCCGGTACTTCTGGAGGAGAATCTTGATTAAATTTGCGACCAGGTCGAACTGCTTGGCTTCCACCAGGAAACGCTCGATCCGCTCGAAAAAGGCGATATCGCTCCATGACACGGAAACCAGCCTGGTCCAGAGGCTGGTGACCTCCTCGTATTTCTTGTTCTTGATAAAGCCCTCGATGGAGAGCTTCATGTAATGGATGCTCTTCTCAGGCTCCTCTTCGATGATCGCGAAGGCGAGCTTTTTCGACAGGTCCGCATCGAACCGGTCGATCTTCAGGAGGCTTTCAAGAACGGGGATGGCGTCCTTGTTTCGCCCGAGGCGTTCAAGGCTCAGCGCCATGGCGCGAAGCGCGGCGCTCGATTCGCCGTATTCCAGGATCTTCTCGGCAATGAGCTCGACAACGGCCCACTTGTGGTATCCGGTGAATATTTCGATGAGACGCCGGAGCTGCTTGGCGTCTTCCGGCCGGTCAAGATGGTAGCCGAGTTCACCGATGAGATACATGGACGTGATCGAATCGGTATGCTCCTCCATGTGTATCTTGCAGGCATCCATGGTTTCCTGGATCGCCTCCTCGGAAACAACAGCGTTGAAGAGATCATCAAGAATCTTGAATTTAGAGATGCCGATATCCTTCGGTTCTATCCGGCCCCACATCTCCTCTTTGAAAAGAGAATCGAGTTTTTCCATTATTTTTTGTTTTGCCATATCACCAACCCGCCTTTATATTTTTGGGATGAAGTCCCCCCACGAACATTCAGCGCCTGTCTCCGGCGCGTTCCCCGCCACGCTTTCCCGGAGCGCCATCAAAACCTTGATGCGGGGCACTACCGGAAAATCAATATTTCAAAAATACAAAATACCCATCATGAAAGAAGATGGGTATTTGCAGACAATAAAAAGAAATGCTAAGAATGTATTGTGAAATTATCTACTGCTGTTTCTTTTCTCCACCCTTGTCTCCGCCTTTTGAGCCGCCATCCATGAGCTTGTGCAGATCGCTGCCGTCAAAATTCACTTCATAGGTGTCTGTCAGAACTTTTACCTGATCCAGGAAAAAGTATGCCACTTCCATCAGTTCCTCGCGCGGAGCGTTCGGTACGGCCCTGATGACGAACCTGGTTATCTTGGTTATCCGCGTCTGCGGAAAGGACTCGAACTGCTGCGGTACGCCGATCGGGATCGCCGCTTTCAGCGGACGCCAGCCCACGAAGTTGACCGAACCGAACTTGATAATATGCGTTGATCCGCGGTAGTCTTTCACCCACGCTTCAAGGGTATAGGGGTGCCCCCGACCATGGATCCAGAGGGAAATTCCCCTGGACTGCCCGGGAAGTTCTATGCCGCGCTCCTGCTCGTCCTTACCGGTGCTCGGATTGAAGGTCAATTTAGGGCTTTTGTCCTTCCAGTCCACCTGGGGCGGAGCAAGGAGATGTATCTCGTTGGCTCCCGGATACCGGAACTGAAAAGCGACACCCAGGCATTTTTCCTTCTTCTTGCCCTTGTCGGTGACGGACCACTCTTCCACGTTCATATCATTGGGACCGGAGCCGACGATCTTCATGTCCAGCCTGTTTATCGGGTTTTTCATTTTCAGCTTCTGCTCGGTTTCGGCCTTGGCGAACTTTCTCGGCACCGAATCAATCTGCCAGCCGTTATCGCCGATGCTTGTGTTCTCAAAATCCTCGACGACCAGGGCCTTCTGCTCATCCCCGCTGACATCGGCAGGCACGTTGGTCACAATCTTGGACTGTGCCGTCCTGGAACCCAGGACACCGACGCACACGGCGAGCATAACGCTTAATATAATGGCGACTGTTTTCTTGTTATATCTTCTCATTAAAAGCCTCCCTTCTTAGCCTATCTTACTTAGCCTATCTCGATTTTACCAGGTATCCTTGATTGTTTCATCACCGCTGAATTCAGAGAGATCGGTAACGACCCTGAATTGATCGATATACGTATAGAACGTACCGGGAACCTCGTAGGTATCGCATTCAACGAAGAACGATACAAAATGGAGGTTCTTGTCCAGCATCGCGTAGCTTGACGATTGGGGAAGCCACCCGGGGATAATGACGGACATTTCTTTCCATCCCCAGAAATCAAGACGGCCGACTTTGAGCTTGTGTATATGGCCCTTGTAATCGCGGAGCTTTATGTACAGGGTATGCCTGAACTTGCGTCCGAGGGCCCAGAACTTCATCTCGCGGGCCTTGCCCCTGATGATATATTCATTGGGCGGAAACGCTTCCACCCGGTCAAATCCCCTGTCAAGGAAATATGTTTTGATGCCCAGGACGTAATCGTTTTTATGAGACATACCGTTTTCATCGGTAACCTCACTCTTGAATTCGCCTGGCTGACCGTCCTCGTTCACCGCCTGTCCCTGATCATTGACCGGCCTCGGTTTGCCGGGGATCTTCCTGGTCTTGGTGTCGCCAAGGGGACAGGTGGCCGTTGCGCGCCAATCCTCGCAGTCCTCAAAATCATTCACCCAGTCAACGACCAGACCATCCTGCTTCTGCTTCTTTTCCTCTTTCTGGGGCTCTGATTTTTTCTCGTCCTGCTGAGCCTTGAGATTTATTGTTCCACTGCCGAAAAACAACATCATTACGCCGATTGCTAACGACAATGTACTTAACCGGGTCATCCTTTTCATTGTCAACTCCTTTGAAAATGATATTCTCATAATATAATATCGTTACGATAAGTACACCACAACATTACTATCTGAATAATCGGTCACGGATATATTAAAATTTAGTACAAAATAAATGGCCCCGGGCTAAATTGATTTAAAAAAAGCGATCCCCGGACTCAGTGCCTCTTCCCAGTCAGCTGTTAGCGACTGATTAATTCATGAATTTTAAAGGTTTTGCCATACTTGTCAAGAAATTAATATCCGGGCTACAGGAATCTTAGTTGCAAACCGCGGCAGGACCGGCGTCAGCGACCGTTTCAAGACATAATCAGGCCGAAAATTTTTATTGCTTTATTTCACGGCGCGCCTATTGTTATCCCATTCGTGTAAGAGGTTACAGACACCACGGCCATGAACTACCAGGAAAAACCGGGAAACGGGATCATCATTAAAGTCATATCCGCCGCGGCGGGCATAATCGCTGGTTTCATCATCTGCCGGATAGCCTTCCTCTCATTCAGCATGCCCGACGCCTCGATGGAACCGAACCTGAAAAAGGATGAGTTGGTTTTCATCCTCAGGCACGCCGCGCCGAAAAAGGGAGACATAATACTGTTCAGGAATCCTGCCGAGCCGGGGCGGGTCCTGCTCCGGAGGATCGCCGCGGTGGATGGCGACACCGTCGAGATCCGCGATAAAGTGTTCCGCGTCAATAACAGCGCCTTCAGTTTCCCTTGGAAGACAAAATCGAGGGACGCGCGTGTCTTCCCGATGAATTTTTCTTTCCGGGACAACATGCCCGCGGTCAAGGTGGGCAGGAACCAGTATTTCGTCCTGAGCGACGACCTGGACAGGGGATTCGACAGCCGCACCCTGGGCCCTATACCGGAAGACCTCGTAATCGGCAGGATGATTTATAAGTATTGACGCCGGTGTCCCGGCCCCCGGTACCCCGCATTTTTCCCCGCATAATGTTGTTGACATCAATAATTCGCCCGCTACACTATTTCGCAGATACCAAGCGCTCTGCGATCAACGCATATCCCTGTCAGAGCAGTCTTTTCATGTGGCAAATCAGCGGCATACCGGTTTCAGTCTGAATGACGCGCCATCGCGTTAACGAGGTACCTATTCATGATTAAAGCGGTCATAATGGCGGGCGGCGAAGGAACGAGGCTCAGGCCCCTGACCTGCAACCGATCCAAGCCGATGGTCCCCATTATCAACAAGCCGGTCATCGAACATACCATCAATCTCCTGAAGCAGCACGGGATACGGGACATCGTCATCAGCCTCTTTTATCTGCCGGAAAACGTGCAGAACTATTTCGGAGACGGTTCCGAATGGAACGTCTCTATTACCTACTCGCTGGAGGAAACGCCCCTGGGCACCGCCGGGGGCGTCAAGAAAGCTATCGGGGACTCCGCTGATACTGTCGTGATCCTTTCCGGCGACGGCATCATCGATTTCAATATCACCGACATTCTTGAGTTCCACCGCCGCAGGGAATCATCCTTCACGATCGTGCTGAAGCGGGTCAGCAAACCCACCGACTACGGCATCGTGGTCACGGGCGAGGACGGCAGAATAGAGCGCTTTCTTGAAAAACCGTCATGGAGCGAGGTCTTCAGCGATGCCGCCAATACGGGCTTCTATGTCATGGATCCGGCAATCATCCATGACCTGGTGCCACCGGGCGTTACGTTCGATTTTTCCCTGGACCTGTTTCCCCTGCTCCGGGAAAAAAATATCCCCCTGTACGGATATATCGCCGACGGCTACTGGTGCGACGTGGGCAATCTCACCACCTACTGCGACGTGCACAGGGACATCCTCGGCGGCCTCGTGAAAATCGAATTTCCCGGAAAAAAAATCGCCCCGAACATCTGGGCCGGCAGGGATTTCGAGATGCACTCCTCAGCCGTCATCAGGGGACCGGTGATCATCGGCGATTTCGTCAGGATCAAGGAGGGCGCCGAGATCTCTGAATTCACCGCCATCGGGGACAACTGCATCATCGAGGAGGAGGCTTCGATACGGAAATCCATCATTTTACACAACACCATCATCGGCCCCAAGTGCGAGCTCCGCGGGGCCGTAATCGGAAAGCGGTGCGTCCTTGAGCAGCAGGTGGCCATCTACGAGGGTTCCGTCATCAGCGACGACTGCCGCATCGGTGCCAGCGTGGAGATTGCAGCGGGTATACGGGTCTGGCCGGACAAGTACATCGAACAGGGGACCCGGCTTACCGAGGACATCGTCTGGGGGCAGCGGGAAAAGAAAACGCTCTTTTCCGCCGACGGCATCGTCGGCACCTTCAACGTGAAGATAACGCCGGAATTCGCCTCCAAACTCGGCTCGGCCATCGGCGCCTTTCTCGGCAAGGACGGGAAAATCACCGTGAGCCGGGACACCACGACCGCGGCGCGACTCATCATGCGCGCCTTCACCGCGGGACTCCTTTCCATGGGCGTTGACGTCTACGACATGGAAATCGAATCGGTTCCGGTAAACCGGTACACCACCCGGTTCCTCAACGCTGACATGGGCGCCTACATCCAGATCGCCCCGCTCACCGAGCTCCAGTTCATACAGATACGCCTCTTCGACAAGCACGGGTTCCAGATCTCCCTCGGCAGCGAGAAAAAAATTGAGAACATATTCTTCCGCGGTGACTACCCCCGGAAAGAGGCCTTTGAAACGGGAAAACTGGTATACCCGAGCCACCATGTCGAATCATACATCCAGAACACCCGCTTCTACATGCAGGATTCCTTTTCCGCAGGGAAAAAATGGAAGGTAATCATGGACTGCTTCAACGGTACCGCTGCCCACGTGTTCCCGGAGCTCCTGTCCTCCTATGGCTGCGAGACCATGGTCCTCAGGGGACAGATAAAGGAATTCACCAGCGAGGAGGAAACGAAATCGGACACCCGCAACGCGATCGAGAACATCGTGCAGATGGCCCGCATGAACAGCGAGATCGGCGTGATCGTGGGGCCCCACAGCAGCCATATCACCGCTGTGGACGAACGCGGCCAGATCCTCACCGACGATGACCTCATCGCCATCCTGTGCCTCTACCGCCTGAAATACTGCGGGGACACGGTCCTCAACATCCCCGTGACGTCGTCCATGATGCTCGAGCGGCTGATACGCTCCTACGGGGGCACCGTTGTCCGCACCAGCACCACGCTCCGGGCGCCGGAAGGGGTCACCGACCTGTTCCTGGGCGGTCACGGCCGTTACCCGAACCTTGAGCTCCAGTACGACCCCATGATCGTGTTCCTCCTTACCCTTAACTATCTGACCCTTGAAAATGCTCCGCTCTATGCGATCAAAGCCTCCCTTCCCAAGGGAAACATTATCCACACCACCATATACTGCACTTCCGATGCTAAAGCCGCCGTCATGCGCGAAATGGCCACGGTGGCGGCCGATAAAAATATTGAATTGA
>CAZZHU010000202.1:0-6673 GCA_964654045.1 uncultured Leptospirales bacterium | reverse complement strand
CCGGTTCCGCCTACGACCTGTCCTGTTCGCTGGCGGTGGTAAGGCAGTTTGACGAGGCGTATCCGCTCCTGGCCGAATCGATAAAAATGGAAAAGAAATACCGTGAAATGGCCGGGAAGGACGAATGCTTCCGGGAAGCCATGGCCCAGAAGCGGTTCAGGGACCTTCTGAAATAAGGCTGCTACCAGCGCGGACCGTCATTTCCTTTTAATGACGATGGCGGTCAGGTCGTCCTTGAGGGGCGCGACGCCGCTGAAGGCGCGGAATTCCCCCATGACGTGGTCCAGTATCTCCTGCGCCGGACCGTCGGGCGCGTTTCTCAGGGAATCCCTGATCCCCGATTCGCCGAAATTCTCCCCCCGGCCGTTGACCGCTTCAAGCATGCAGTCTGTATAGAGGAGCAGACAGTCGCTGGAAGCAAGCTTGAGGGAGATCGAGGGGAACTGCTGGTCCATCCCGGCAACGCCGAGGAAGTGCGATTTATCCCCGGATCCATGCTTGTCCATGATCATCCCGACCCTGCCGGAGACCCCGGACCTGAACACGATGTCCGGGTGGGCGCAGTTGACGTACTCGACGCGGTCATCCATGAACCTCAACAATATGCCCGTAATGAAGTTGTCGATCTGGCCGATTTCATCGATCAATTCCCTGTTGATGTTTTCAACGATCCCGCTCAGGCGCAGGTCTTTCTCGAAATAGAAGTGCCGGGATATGATCGATTTAGAGATGAGGGTGAGCAGGCCGGAGGAGATGCCATGGCCCGACACGTCGAAAATGCCCGCCCCCTTCAGCTCCCCGCCGCTTTCGTAGAAATCAAAGAAGTCGCCTGATACCTCGCTGCTCGGGTTGTAGGTGAAGGCGATGTCATAGGAGCGGTACGCGGGCGGTTTCCGGGGAAGGAAGGCGCCCTGGACGCTGCCCGCCAGGGCCATGTCTTTCTTCCGGGCCCGTTCGGTTTCCTCGAGCTCCTTGTTGACGCGGACCAGGTTGTCGTTCATCGCCTCCATTTCACTCATGGCGGCCTCGAGTTCCCCTGTCCGTTCGGCCACTTTCTTTTCCAGGTTTAGGTTCATGTCCAGGAGCAGGTCACGCGCGATCCGCAGCCTGTTCTTCATGTCATCGACCTCGGTGATGACATCGCTGAACTCGTCATGCGCGATGAGCTCCCGGGCCCTGGCGTTGAGGTCGCCGCCGCCGATGTTCTTTAGAAAGTCCGCCACCGCGTTCATCCGCTCCCTGATCGTCCGGTTGATCAGGACCGGGGTGAACAGTCCGAATATGATTGAAATGACAATGATGATGCCTACCCGCAGGTACAGGATGGGGGTGCCGATATTGTTGGTTTCCATCGTGATAAAAATAAAGAGGAATAGCAGGAGGACCGGCAGCAGCACGGCCGAGACGGAGAGAGCAGTAAGCCGCTGCACCAGGCTCACGCGGGGCGAGAAATCAGACCCCGTCTTTCGCGCGAACACGCCCCTGTTAAGGATGTTCTGGATGCGTATTTCCGTTATCGTGAAGTAGGAGATGATTCCCAGCATTGCGCATAGCAGGGGCCCCAGCCACATGTTGACCGCCTGCGGGACCGTCAGGTCGGTGTTGAAGGTGAACACAAGGATCGGGAGCGAAAGGAGCAGCATCCACCGGAAAAAGGCGCCCATGGCGTGAATCATCGGGAGCTTGAAAAAACGTTTTTTTGCCTTCGTGTATTCTTCATCGGTTACCGCCTCGTCTTTGAGGACTTTTTTGAAGTACCTGAGGACCGGGAGCAGCACGATCCAGTTGTTGATCATCACGAAGGCGAGACCGAAAGCAAAGAAGGGCGGCCACACCCTGTTGAAAATAGCGAACTGCTCCGCGGTCAGCTGGATATTGGACCAGACATAGAAGATTATAACCGGGACCACGATGAAAAAACTGAGTCCTTCGGTGAACAGGTTGAAGAGGATATAAAAGTGTTTTATGGCTTTTTTATCTATGCCAGCTTCCATCAGGTCTCCTCGTTTGTGCCGGTGGTTGCGTTGAATTCGTATCGCAGCCTTAAAAATATAGCACGCATCAGAACACAGGATGCTGAATGATGCAAGCTTTTTTAATAATCAGGCCCCGCATATAATAATTGACAATGCCCCCTGTATTCTGTATGCTATGGGTCGATCATGAGATGTTGACAGGGGGTAACGCAAAGCGTTTGATGTAAGCGAATATACCAATTAAATTCCAGGGAGGAAGTTATGCCAACAGAAGCATCGGTGCAGGCTCTGCAGGGTTTGAGGGATTTGTCAATGCTCAAGTGGTACGTCATTCCGCTTCTGGCCATTGTCATGTATATCTACACGATGGAGATCAAGAAGGCGCGCGAAACCGGCGTCTGGGACGCGGTCTTTTCCGGCCTGACCCTTTTCGGAATGGATTTCTTCAACGAGACATGGAACGGGTGGGTGTTCCACCTGACCCAGCGGTCGGCCTTCTGGACCACGCCGGGGGACACGGCACTGCGCACCATGATCGGCTGGAACATCGAGATCATGTTCATGTTCACTCTTGCCGGGATTATCTTCTATCATATGCTCCTGCCGGATAAAACAGCCAGAATCCTCGGCGTGCCGAACCGCTGGTTCTGGGCCGTGGCCTTTTCCATATTCTGCGTCTTCGTGGAGGCCGTGCTCAATTACGGCGGGCACCTGGTGTGGGAATACCCCTGGTGGTACCGCTCCTTCGCGGGGATCTGGCTCATCTTCGTCTTCGGCTATTTTGAGTTCTTCGCGGCCATCATTTTCATGCTGAGCCGGAAGACAATTAAGGGGAAGCTGATAGTTATCGGCGTGATCTACGCGGTACCCATCGTGATGAATATCATAGGCCTGGGTATTCTTGGATTTACGTATTAGTATTTGGATCCGGCCGTCGCAATCGCGGGAAGCCAGTCGATTTGTTTGATAATAGCCAGATCAGCAGATGGCTGAATTTCGTGAAATGAAAAAGCTGAAAATCGTTTCTGGCTTTCTTGCCGCGGCGGCCCTCCTTTCCCAGGTCGCTTTTCTCGGGATCAACTGCCATGTTCGCGGAGAGACGGAACGCTATATCGTTGACGATATCAAAAAAATCCCTCCGGCTTACACCTGCCTGGTCCTCGGGGCTGCCGTGTACGAGGACGGGAGGGTGTCAAACGTGCTCTATGACCGGCTGATGAAGGCCCTGGAGTTGTATCGCACCGGGAAGGTGAAGAAGTTTCTCCTGAGCGGCGACCACGGAACCGTGGCCTACGACGAGGTGAGCCGCATGAGGGACTTCATGGCGGGGAACGGCGTCCCGCTCCGGGTGCTCTTCCTGGACCATGCCGGGTTCAACACCTATAATTCAATGGTGCGCGCGCGCAGGGTTTTCCTCGCTGAAGACTGCATCGTCGTGACCCAGCGGTTCCATCTTCCCCGCGCGCTCTACATCGCGCGCAGGGCGGGGCTCAGTGCCCGGGGCTTTCCCGCGGACCGGCGGCGCTACCTGTACCGGAAGCGCTATGCGGTGCGCGAATACCTCGCTAACGTGAAGGCGTTCCTGGATGTGCTGGTTGAACGGAAGCCGCGCTTCCTGGGCAGGGCCATCCCCATAACCGGGAGCGGCCTTATGACACAGGGTGATCGCTGATGCTCACACGAACAAGTTGCTGAAGAGATTTGGGAGGATAAGCAGTTTGATGGCGCCACCTTCGTCTACAGTATCTTCTTCGCCACCATCATGTTGGACTGCCCCGGGCCGAAGAGGATGCCGTATCCGAAATTGAAGGGCAGGGGCTGCGTCCCGGCCTGGTACCGCTCCTTGAGGTCAGGCTGGGAAACGGGCAGGCAGTATTTAAGCGCCAGGGCGGGACGGTATTTCCCGTGCAGGGTGACCTTCCAGCCTTCGGAGAAGAACCGGTAGGGTATGCCCGAATCATCCTGGACCATGACGATGCTCCGCTTCAGGATAAAGTCGCGCACGCCGTCAAAAGGCCGGTGATGGAGGAGGTAGACCGCGGACTTCATCATGGTCTTCATGCCGTTCATGCGGCCGAGGTATCTGCCTTCCGGCGTTGCCGGGTCGGCGGACCGTGAGCCGATCTTCATGGAAAGATACACGAGTTCCCGCGAGCTTCCATCCCTGCCGGTGAAGCAGACGCGGATGCCGTAAATTTTTCCCTTCTCGCGCCTGAACGCGGTCCCTGCCAGGGACACGAGGCTGCCGGAATCTCCGATGACGACATTGTCGACGCTTTTAATCACGAGGCCCATGCGTGCCATGAAGATCAGGAGCGCCGGGGCCGTGCCGGGCAGCAGCTTGTTGGTCATCTCCTGGGACATGACCTTCGACTGGAAGTAGTTGTTTACCCCGTACAGGTAGATGCTTCTCTGGACCGGCACCAGGCCGTCGATGAGCCGCTGTGACCGGTGGTCCTGGAGGACCGCCGCGTCTCCCTCCGGTTCCATGGCGATCATGAGGTAGGTGCGCGCGTCGGGGAAGAGCGTATGCAGGTTTATAAAGTCTGCCCCGCTCAGCGGGTAAAACGCCGGCGCGCGGCGGCTCACTGACGGCACGTTGCGGTCGCGCCAGGGCACGATGATGTCAATGGTTTCTTTCTGGATTTTGGCCCAGAGGCCGTCCATGAAACGCCGGTGGTCGCGGTAACGGGGGGCATTCGTTTTGGGCCAGAGCACGCTTTTTTCACGCACTTCCATGCCTGCCAGGTAGCGCGCCACATCGTTCCAGTAGGGATCGGCGGAAACGCCCCGGGGCTGCATCTGGCAGGTGATATTGACGCCGGCCACCATGACCGGGAAGATCAGGATGCTGAGCACCAGCATGCGCTTCATGATATCCGAGGATTTTTTACGGATGAGGCTTTTCCCGTAAAGCCGCTTGTTCTGATTATTTTTCATTGAGTGGTTCCGTGTGCCCGTTCATATTTTCATGGGTGCCAACTATATATATTCCCGTTATGGTTTAAAGCATTTTTTTTGTTTACCGCCGCGCCGTGAGAAAAAATGCCGTCAGGGGAAGTAGAGGTCCCTGATCAGGGCCTGGCCGGGTTTGCTCCTGTTGACGGCCAGGGCAATGGGGCCCCCTTCGCGGAACAGGGACTTCAGTTTTATAGAGAAATCGAGGCCTGTGGTCCTGCTGTACTCCTTGCCATCATAATTATAGGTATATATGACATAACCGCGGGAGCCCCGTATCCGCAGGACCTTGATCGATCCGGTGATCTCAACGCTGTTGTTAAAGGCGCGCAGGGCTGAAAGGACGCGGACAGCGACAAGCGGAATGGCGAGGAATGTTATGCCCAGGGCTGATTTGATGTAGGTGGGCGCGTCGTTCCTGTTCAGGGGCGAATACCTCATGACTGCTTCAGGAAGAAAGGGATACAGGACCGTCCAGAGGCAGAGTGCCCATGAAAATATCATTATCAGCAGGGCCATTTTCGAAACCTGGTCCGCTTTTACGATATTAATGAGTTTCGGTTTCATTGCTTTACCATCAATTAATAATGTGAATAAATCCAATCCCAGTAGACCAACTGTCTCCCTGAGGGGCTCTCTCCGGAAACACCGTTTCCAATAATATTTACATGTTGAATATATTATAGCGATACTTCTATTTGAATACATCTAACAGTTTAGTATATTTATATTGCAACCATTTATTGATCCTGCCGGATAACGTGCCGGCGACAGGAGAACGGGGGCGCCATGAAGAAAGACGGGTTTGTTAAAATATATTCGACTCTCAATATAGCCGAGGCGCACACGGTCAAGTTCCTCTTTGAGAACAACGGGATCGGCGCGGTCATTGAGAACCAGGAGATGAATCCCTTTTTCGGCATGGTCGCGGCAAAGGACGCCGAGGCGCAGGTGTGGGTCCCGGAGAGTGAATCGAAGGCGGCGGCTGCGCTGCTGGCGGAATCGTCATCCGTCGATCTGGCCGATATAAAGCTGCGCAGATGCAAACGGTGCGGGGAAATGGTGTGCGACATGTTCGATTACTGCTGGAACTGCTTGTCTGACATGAAGACCGGCAGGCCGGACAGGTACGGCGCCCCCCTACCGCCGGACGCAGTTGAAAAACAGGAACGTTTCCCGGCCCTGTATATAATGTTCATCATAATAATAGCGCTGATTGCGCTCGGTTTTATCGCCAGCCGTTTTTTTCATGCCGGTTGAAAATTACCGCACCCTGAGAATATGGCACGACCTGCCCGGGTTCTTGCCGAAGAAATCCTGGTGGTATTCTTCCGCATCATAAAATTCCCCGGCGGGCACAATTTCAGTCACCGCCTTTTTTTTGAAAACACCGGAGCGGTCAAACTTTTCCTTCGATTTCTCCGCGGCTTTCTTCTGCGCGTCAGTATGGAAAAAGATCGCCGAGCGGTACTGCGTTCCCGTGTCCGGTCCCTGACGGTTGAGCTGGGTCGGGTCATGCAGGCGCCAAAAGTAGTCGAGGAGCTCGTCATAGGTTATGATTTTTGGATCGTATTCCACGAGAACTGCTTCCGCATGCCCGGTATCTCCGGATGAAACGTCCCGGTAGCCGGGGTGCTCCGTTGATCCGCCCGTGTATCCCACCGTGGTCTTTATAACTCCCTTCACTTCTTTGAATATATGCTCGACCCCCCAGAAGCATCCTGCGGCAAAGGTGGCCA
>CAZZHU010000201.1:0-6705 GCA_964654045.1 uncultured Leptospirales bacterium | reverse complement strand
GTACTGGTTGCCCTGGTTCTGCGATAACCAGGCCCGTATGCCTTCTTTTATATCCTTGATCTCCTTGTCCGAAAAATTAAAGTCGAGGCGAAACCTTATTTCCTGAAGCAATTCAGCCTTGACCTTGAGAAATGTCCGTCTGTACATCGTTATGAAAAAATCCATCGCGTCGACCTCCTCCCTGGTTCTGCACCGACCTGGTTTTGCATAACAGCCCGGGATCAATCCCGGAGTGCCTGCCGATGAAAGGGTTAATGGCAGCCCGGGCCCGATTCATATGACAGGGACCGGTTTGTGCTATTATTGGATTGAAACTGAAATATACGCAAGCAAAAAATGAATAGAGTTGCTGTAATGAATCCCCGGTCAAAATTAACGGGTCAAGGCCGGCACTGCCGGGGCTACGGCAGAATTGTTTCCCTCGCTGCTTTACTGAGTCCCCTGACCACGAGACCGTAGGAATGGTCGATCATTTTCAGTATTTCTTCGTCCGGGATGGAGCCGTCAACAATGACGGTGTTCCAGTGCTTCTTATTCATGTGATAACCGGGGGTAACCTGGGGATAGCGGGAGCGGAGCTCGAGGGAAAGATACGGATCGCATTTGAGGTTTATCGATAGTACCGATGAGTCGATATCGGTGAGGGCGAACATTTTTCCGCCGACTTTGAACACGAGTGTCTGAAAGTCAAAGGGAAAATCCTCGGCGGTCCCTTTTTTAGATGCGCAGTACGCGCGGATGTCCGGGAGGGTAAGCATATGCCGTCGTCCGGTTTTCATCCGCCCGCGTTATAGCGGTCCAGCAATCGTTCCAGGTATCTCGATTTCAATTGCCTGTTCGCCAGGGCCTGCTTCGCGGGGGGCAGTTTGAATATCACGCTGAATACCGTCGCAAGTACGCGGTGGCTGAAAAGGGCCCGGTTATCAAAGATGAGGTCCTGGAGTTTGCCGCGCTCAATGGCCATGAGGACGCTCCGGTGCGCCGTCGTTGCCGGCGTGATGACCCGCTGTTCCCTCGATGCCATGGAAATCGACCGGGCGGGGCACACCCTGGCGCATACTCCGCACCCGAGGCAGATTTCGCCGTTCAGCAGGGCGACCTTCGCCTTCGGCTTTGCGGGATCGTTGGCCGATACCAGGGACATGGCCTCGATGGGGCAGGCGTCGACGCATGTACCGCATCCGGAGCATTTCATACGTTCAACGCGCGGCAGGAAGTTCGTTGTGCTGATGGGCCTGAGTAATGAAAATTTGCGGGCCGCGATAAGGGCCTCGCAGCAGCATCCGCAGCAGTTGCAGATGAAGGCCGCGTCGTGCCTTACGTTTTCCGCGCACTGTAGCAGGTTCAGGTCATGGGCCCTGGCAAGCTGATCAAGCCCTTCGCTGACGTCCACTTCCCGGGCGAATCCGTTTTTTATCAGGGAGGCGGCAGTCCTGCCGAAAGTCATGCAGATGTCGAGGGGCGCCCGGCAGGCGCGGCCATTCAGCTGCATTTTATGCCGGCAGTAGCAGAGCCCGATCCCCCGGTGCGAGGCTGTTTTAATTGTATTGCTCGCCCGTTCATAATCGAGGACCTGCACCGCCGTGTCTTCCGGCAGGACTGATTCGTTGACGAAGACCCTGACCATCCTGGTTTCGCCTTCCACGAAGAGGTCCTTGATAAAATCCTCTTCAACATTAATGTATTGGTACAATAATTCACCCAGCAATTTCTGGTCGATGTCCTTCCTGGTCCGCATCATGGAGAATTCGAAGAAGCCTGCCATGGGCGGCGGCAGGGCGTATTCCTTTTTCCCGTTTACCTCGAGGTCTACGATAAGAGCCTTGCCGGCCAGGCAGTCCAGGTGGTTCTGCGCCGTGCTTACATCAGTTTTCCAGATGGACGCCGCTTTTTCAACCGTGAAGGGCCTGATCGGAAGCTGTGCGACCAGGAACGCCTCTTTTTCACTGAACAGGACCCTGAGGATTTCAAATAACAGCGCCGTGGGCGGCGCCCCCTGGGGGAAGCGGTTAATTCTCTCCGCCAGTTTTTCATATGCCGGGTGTTTATCTGTCATAGCGATAACCTTTTTTATTAATCAATCTTTTCGCAACCATAACAATAAATATAAGCAGGGGGATAGCCATCCATGAGTCACCGAACCGGACATATAGCGTTCTCATTTCCCGGTTAATCGGCACGTCCCATACCTGGAACCCGGAGGTCTCCGGCGCTGTCATGACCGGCCCGGCCAGGGGTGTGACGTATCTGCCGGCAAGGTCAACGAACCCGGCGGCGCCGTTGTTCACGGAGCGCACCAGGGCCCGCCTGGTTTCAACGGCGCGGATACGGGCCAGCTCGAAGTGCTGGTAAGTCTCGATGGTCTTTCCGTACCATCCGTCCTGGGTTATGTTCACGATGAAATCGGGATTGCGCTTTTCAGGGTTCATGAAGAAGGAACGCACATGGTCCGGCAGCAGCGATTCATAGCAGATGAGCGGAAGAAAATAACCGTCGGCCGTAAAAGCGCGGTCCGGGGGGAATGTATTCTCGAAGTCCCGTGGATCAGCGCCGCGCTCCGCTTCGCCGGGAAGGGGCAAGGGGCCCGGGAAAGGCCTTTCCCTGTTCCTGATGCTGTAGGATATCAGGTTCGATGCCGCTCCGCTGTTGAAGCGCGAGGCGCCGATAATCTCCTGGGCAGCTTCTTTCAGCCCGAGGCTTTTTAACAGCCCTTCGCCCGGCATGTATTCTCCGAAGGCCAGGAGCCTTCTTTTCTGATAGCTGTCCCGCCGCTTCCCGTCGCGTGAATAGAGGGACGAAGAGTTGTACATGAGCAGTTCTTTCCTGCCGTTTCCGGCCGCTGCATACCGGTAGCTGGCTTCGTTCAGGAAAATGTCAACGTTCCAGGCGTAGGCGATGCGCTGCGCCATGAGCTCCGAATCGGGAGTGTATTTTCCCAGGCGCCTGCTCGCGGGAGTGTCCTCGGCGCACATGAAGGGAACGGCCGACTCCGGAAGCACAACCAGGTCGAGCCTCCCGCCGGACGCCCGGGCCGCCCCTGCTGTGAGATCGGGAATGGTGCGGAACATGAGCCTGTCAAGAATGTTCCTGCTGACATACGCGCTATCTTCCGGAGGCGCGTTGGGATTGACGATGGCGACCCGCACCGAGGGAAGTGATCCCTGTAATGCGGTTATCCGGTTCATGCGGACGGCCCCGTAGGACAGGCACAGGAGCAGGAGCAGGGGCAGGGGCCAGAGGCGCTTCCGCGCGTAGGGCCGCGTCAGCCCTTTCAGTGACGCCAGCGCCGATCCCGTCCCGGGCTTATGTGCCTGCCGCATCATAAGGATGCGCGATAACCGGTACAGAAAGTAGCTGATGCCGAACAGCACCGGTGTTAAGCCGTAGACGCCGACGATATCGGCTACCTGAACCAGGAGCGGGTTCCCGGCTATGAAGTTTCCCCAGCTGTAGGGGAAAAGCTTCGGCATGCCGTAATCGGCAAAGAGGGCCAGCAGTCCGGCGGTGAACCACCGGGGGCGCAGGTAGTAACGGAAGCGCCGCCTCAGGGAGAGCCCGAAGAGGAGTACAAAGGCCGGGATCTGGAGGTTGAAAAAAACCGCGAAGGGCAAGAAGGCCAGAAGCGAGGGCGCCGTTCCCAGGCCGGCAAAACTGGCGAAAAGATGCAGCACCCAGTAAAAAGCAAACACGCAGAAGAAGAGAGAACAGGCAGCGCCGGCAAGGATCAGCCGGGGAACGGAATTCCTGAAGCGGCCGGCGAAATAAAACAGGGGCCACGGCATCAGCCATGCCGCCAGGGGCACGTTGAACGGCTCAATGGAGAGGGCCGTCAGGAGGCCCTGGACGACGGAAAAGACCAGTATGACGGCCGGATCGCTATTAATAAATCTCTTCATCATGCCTGCGGCTGCTCTTTTTCCTGCTCTGGATCTTTTTGTCATCAAGCCTTTTTCTTTTCTGCGCCAGGCTGACCCTGGTGGGGACGCGTTTTTTCGGAGCCGCGAGGGCCTTGCGCATGAATGACGCAAATTTTTCGATTATTTTTCTTCGATTGGCGGCCTGGGACCGCTCTGATTCCTCATGGATGACAATGTCGCCGTCCCGCGTTATAATGTTTTTCAACTTGACCCGGATCCGCTCTTTCTGCGTTTCCGTCAGGGAACCTGTCCCGTTTATGCTGAACCGGAGGGTGACTTTTGTGGACACCTTGTTCACGTTCTGACCCCCCGGTCCGGAAGATCGGGATGCCGTAATGGTTATTTCATCAATGGGGATAGAGATGCGACTGTTAATTGTAATCATAATTCTTATGTTTAATAGGATGGAATTGAATATATGTCAAGCCGAAAGATGGCGATCAGAGATACTTGTCAAGGATGGCCAGCAGTTTTTCGGAATGGATCGGCTTCGAGATGAAATCATTGCATCCTGCATTTATGCTTTCCATGCGGTCGGATTCGTAGGCATTGCCTGACTGGGCTATTATGGGCACATCCCTGTTGAACTCGCGGATTCTTTTTGTCGCATCGTTCCCGCTGATGAAGGGGAGCTGGATGTCCATGAGCACGCAGTCAATCCCGGGCGTGGACCTGCAGATGCTTACCGCCTCCTGGCCGTTCACCGACCGGAGGACATTGATGCCGTATCGCGACATCAGGCGCTCAAGAAAACGGTAGCTGTCATTATCGTCTTCGACGACGAGGACGGAGCGGGACTTCCATCTGTCGCGGGCATTACCCGGCTCCGGCGTGGAGATGCCCGGCACCCGGGGCGGCCCGGCGTCACCGGCCGGCCTGAAGGGTATGTCGAAAAAGAATGTTGTTCCCTTTCCCGGCGTAGACTCCAGCCAGATGTCGCCTCCCAGGAGGTTGACAAGCTTCTTCGATATTGAAAGGCCGAGGCCGGCGCCGCCGTATTGCCTCGTGTGCGAATCGTCCGCCTGCTTGAACTGCTGGAAGATCTGGATGACATGCTCCTTGTCTATGCCGATGCCCGTGTCGGAGACATGAAACAGCAGGCGGCCGCTTTCGGTGACTCGGCAGCCGAATTCAATGACGCCGAAATGCGTGAACTTGACGGCGTTGCCGATCAGGTTGGTGAGGACCTGCCTGATCCGGAGATCGTCTGCTATAACCATTCCCGGGCCGCCCTCCGACAGGGGGGGCATGGCCAGCCTGAAGCTGGTGATGCGCTCTTGTATCTGGGGGCGGTACAGGTCATATAATTCGCTCATCAGCCCTTCCAGCGAGAAGGGCTTTTCGCTGATTGTGAATTGGCCGGATTCGATCCTCGCGAGATCGATCATGTCGTTAATCAGCTCGAGCAGATGGGTCCCGTTTTTCCGGATTATTTCGATATAATGCTGTTTCGCGTCAGGCTGAAGCTGTTCGTCACGGAGGAGTTCGGAAAATCCCAGGATGCTGTTCATCGGCGTCCGGATCTCGTGGGAGATGTTCGCGAGAAAGGATGATTTCAGCCTGTTTGATTCATCGGCCTTTCGCTTCTCCCGTTCATAATTCTTCATCACCAGAATGATGGCCGCGGCAAGTATCGCGAAAGAAAAGGTGAAGTTTATAATTATGTCAACGAACTGCATGAAGCGGTTTTTATACGGTACCACGAGGCCGGGATACTGATACTCAATGACAATGGCGGCCACTATTTCGATTGTAAAGATGGTCGAGACGATGATCCGGGTTTTCCCGCTTGTCAGGATCGTGATGAGGGCCAGTAAAACAAAACAGATATAAATGGTTGAGCCGAATACACCGGAATTCAGGAACCATCCGACTGGAATTCCCGTCAGGCAGAAGATCATGAAGCCCCACATGGGAAGCCTGAAATATCCCCTGACCCGGGCGAAATAATACAGGATCACGGAGAGCAAGATGCTGAAGCCAACCATCAGGTTTAATGTGGCGTCAAGCCCGAGAAGAAGGTTGTTGAGCAGGATCCCGGCGGAGAAAATCGCCGCCATGATGCATGAGCCGTTGAGAAGCCGGTGCTCAATGGGGAACTCTTCTGATGTTCCGAGTATTCGTTCTATCATCTTCGAATCCCGGAATGATCTATGCGGGGCTTTCCGTCCCGGGAGAAGACGTATCAATGTTTTTTGCCAGCAGTTCGGATCTTGTCAGCTCGAATCCTATCTTGATAAAATCCGGGTAGAATACCACCTTGAGCGGTTCGATTTCACTGGTGTAGTTTTTCAGGATGCTCAGTATGAGGTTCAGGCCCATGCCCGCGCCCTCGGCGTAATCCGGCTCTTCCCCGAAGGAATCCTTGTTCTTGAATTCCCCTTTTTTGATTTTTTTCAGGAGGGCCTGCTTCTCTATGAGCGAGATGTTCTGGCTGTTGGTAACCCAGATCGCTATGGAATCGAGGGATGATTGAAACGTGATGTTGATAAACCGGTCTTCCTGTCTGGCCAGTTCGATCAGGCGCCTGTTCCCATTCTCCTCAATTTCCTGCTGGAAGAGCCGCAGGAAGTGAAAATAGTCCCGTGCCTGGGTGACTTTCTGGGGACGGGAGATGTATTTTTCGAAGAGTATCTTGTAGTTCGCCTTGCTGGCGTTGATGGCCAGTTCCTTGAGGCATACGTATAATTCGTGCGTGTAGTTCTGCAAATTCTGGCGTGCCAGCAGCATATCAAGGATTTTTCTGATGAGTTCCCCGATCTGCTGTTCCAGGTCATAGAGCCTGATC
>CAZZHU010000200.1:0-6705 GCA_964654045.1 uncultured Leptospirales bacterium | reverse complement strand
TTTAACCACGTGAAGTTCTTTCCGATCGACCGCAGCAACCCGGAAAAGCCGGTCTGGACGATCATGCACAAGAAATGTTACCATTGCGAAGAGGCGAATTGCCTGAGGGTATGCCCTCAGCACGCCATCAGCAAGCTCGACGGCTGGACGGTCATAGACCAGTCGAAATGCATCGGCTGCGGCGCCTGCGTGAACGAATGCGTATACAAGGTGCCCCATATCCTGGACGAAAACATGCATAAGTACGGTTCGGAACAGCCGCTCATCAGGGCCAAGTCATACAAGTGCCATGCCTGCACGGTCAACAAGCGCGACGTGCCGGCCTGCGCCTATCACTGCCCCACCGGCGCGCTGACGTTCGGAGAACGGGCTGCATTAATGCGCAAGGCACGGACCCGGCTGAAGCAGGTCTCGTCGGAATTTCCGCGTGCGAGCCTCTACGGCGACGAGCAGTTCGGCGGCCTCCGGGTCATCACGATCCTGAAGGACAGCCCGGAAAAGTACGGACTGCCGCTCCATCCCAAGGCGATCGATATACACAGGGCAGAGGCGATAAAGGACACCTACCAGCTGCTGGCGCTCTTCACCATGGGTCTCCCGTCGCTGAAGCGCATAGCGTACAGGATATCCCGCAAGATGGTTGGATGATCCTGAATTTCATTTGACACGGAAGCCCCGCGGGATGGAATATCCTTCCGCGGGGCTTTTTTATCACTACAGTTATAGTAGACAGTATACCGATGCATCACAGTACCATATCAGCCTTTATCTTAGCCGGGGGCAAGAGCCGTAGATTCGGCGACGATAAATCCATCTTCATGTTTCGCGGAAGGCCCCTCATAGAACACGTGGTTGAGGCCATACAACAGGTTATCGGGCACATTGCCATTGTCGGCGATGTCTCCGGAAAGTTCGCTTATCTCGGCCTTCCCTCTTATGAAGACATCAAAGCCGGTATCGGCCCCCTGGGCGGCCTGTACACGGCCTTGCAGAAAGCGGAAACGGACAGGATATTCGTCTTCCCCTGCGACATGCCCGGCCTCAACACGGGCCTGATACGCTACATGTCAGCGCTAGACATCGGGAGTCATGACGCCATCGTCCCGGTCATAGACGGCTTTTATGAACCGCTCCATGCGGTATATTCGAAATCCTGTCTTGACCCGATGGAAAGTCATATTCGCGAAGGCTCGCGCCAGATAGTCAGGCTGTTAAAAAAAATTAATATCAGAGTAGTCACCGAGAAGGAAATCAGTGTCTATGCCAATCCGAGGACGGTCTTCCGGAACATCAATTTCCAGGATGATTTAAACGATTTACAGCCCAACATAACCGGGGATACAACCATGCATGATCATCGCAACTACTTCAATGAACGAGCCGAACGATTCAGGTCTGCCGGCATACTATCCGACGAGATGGTAGATTTCTATCGCGACCTGTTCGCATATCTTGATACATACCAGGAGCGGTACCTGAATGATCCCCGCCTGCCGGCGCTCCAGCCATCAGAACTGCCGATCGCCGGGCCTGGCAGAAAATTATTTTCACTGGCGGTTACCGGCGATCTTCTTGCCCCCGGCCTGGCCCCGATTATTGAAATCATAGGGTCACGCAACCCGGGACTGGACCTCAAACCATTGCACCGGGCCCTTACGGAAGAAGCCGGCGCACTGGGGCAGGTCTCGGACGCAGTCCTGGACATGGACGTGGAACGGCTGGAGCAGTTCGCCATTTCCCGTAAAACCGGCCCCGATGAGGCAATCTTTGTCATTATCAACTGGCTCAAGCCCTTTTTCAGCAGCCTGCGGGAAAAACAGAACCCGTTGATCACGGATACAGACGATTCGCGGTTCTGCCCATTCTGCGGCAATCGCCCCGATATGGCCGCCATAGTATCCGGGATGGACGGAAAACGTTACCTTCACTGCTCCCTGTGCGGTCACCGGTGGCAATACCGGCGCATAGCCTGCGCCGTGTGCGGAACCGAGGACGCAGACAGCCTGGAATACCTTTCTTCCGAAGATGAGCCCCGCTACCGCATCGACGTGTGCAGTGCCTGCGGCGGATACATTAAATCAGTGCGGCTCGATAAATTCGAGGATATCGACAAATGCGATCTTGCGGTGGAAAACATCCTCACCGCGCACCTGGACAGCGCGGCGATACAGAAGGGGTACAAGAAGCCCTGATAAATCTGCTCGAATTAAAACTAAGCATATCTTGATTCAAGGAGCCACCTGCAGGTGCGAGACGTCAATTTCGCATAAAATCTATTATTTTTTTCCTTCTGCGCCTTCCATTCGTTACTCTTATACAACCTGAAACTATTAGGGTAACCCTATGGAAACAACACTTAATATTCATACTGATATTTTCGAGAAGATCGACCACGCCGCAACTGCCAGCAGGATTTCACGTTCTGATATAATAGTATTATTACTTAAGAAAGTCATGGATAATATAAAAAATCCGGACGGACTGGGCAGGATGGTACAGTACCAGAAAAAAAGCAGGCCGGAAGAGTGGCGCACGTTCCATGTGAGCTTGAGAATGGATGATTACGAATATTTTCTGGATCTGAGGAAGCTCTTGAAAATGTCTGTTTCTTTGATACTTGCCTATGCAGTGAAGAGATACTTGAAGCAGTTAATGAAAAAAATAGATACCGATAACTATCAATATAAACACTATATTCTTGCTAAAATAGTTATTGATGGCATCATATGCTGGAAACTAATCTGGGGATACCCGCCCGACCTTCGCAAATTCCTCGTCTTCTAATCCTGTCAAAGGAGCTGCCCCGAAACATGGAACAGCTCCTTTCATACAATAATGCAGATTTATTTTTTTGTTACCATTATCGGTCACCCGGACCTTTCCTTTCCTCCAGCCCCTGCACTATCTTCGTCACCGAGTCATTGCACGGGCACGGAATACCCAGGGCGGCGCCTTCCCGCACGATGGCGCCGTTGATAAAATCGATCTCTGTACGCCGGCCATTCTTTATATCCACGCACATGGAGGAGTAATTGGAGGCGGTGAGACGGCACACCTCCTCGACCCGCGCCACAGGATCGGCATCAACCAGGGAAATTCCCTTGCGCACCGCCACCTCGCGTCCTTCCCGGACCAGATCCGCCATCAGGGCCCTGGCGGGCCCGATCTCCAGAAGCCGCCCGTTCCGCACCTCGAGGATCGCCGTGAGGGCGTTGATACCGGCGTTCACCAGCACCTTCCCCCACACAAGCGACCGGGGGTCGCCGGAAAGCTCCGCGTCAAGGCCGGCCTCCTTCATGACCGACACCACTTCGTTCATGAACCGGTCATCGGGGAACCCCGGCTCTAAGGGCCCGAACACCGTTTTCCCTTTTCCCGCGTGGCGCACATGGTTATCCGCCACAAGGTTCGCCCCTTCCGATGTAATCCCCGCGATCACCGGAGCCCCCGGGCAGTTGCGGCTGATAATCTCCGCGTTGCCGACACCGTTCTGCAGGGTCATCACCGCTCCCCGGTAACCGGCATGGCAGAGCCGGCGCGAAGCCGCATCGGTGTGATACGCCTTGACGCAGAGTATGGCCAGGTCGGTGCCCGCCATGTCAGCCATGTCCGCGGTGACCGGGACGTTGAATCGGAAATCCGCTTCAACTCCCTCCCAGCGTATGCCGTCCCGGTTGAGCAGGGCAGCCCTGTCCGGCAGCTCATCCACCAGCCTGACACCGGCCCCGCTCTTCTGGAGATACCCGGCCAGGAGGAGGCCTACCGCGCCCGGCCCGATTATCGCTATATTCATCAGCCGCGTTCCCCCGTTTCCAGTTTCACCGCACCAGCGCCAAAAGCGTATGCCCGCTTCAGGTCGGCCGGATTTCTTACTATATCACCCTTCCCTTCAGATTTAAAAAACACCCCGCCCCCGTAGGACTTGTCCAGGGCGTCGAAGAAATACTTTGCGGTGAACTCGCCGCCGGTAAACAGGTAGGGCCCGGCAGCGGCGCCGACCATGAGAAGGTATCCCTTTCCGCCCTCGTGGAGTTTCCGCTCCTCCGCTGTCTTTCCGATCCTGCGCCTGGACCAGAGGGCCTGGCACCGGTCGATGAAAGCCTTTACCTGGGCGCTCAGGCTGTAGAAAAATACCGGTGACGCCAGGAATATGATCCGCGCGCCGAGGAGAACATCGTAGACGCCCTGCATGTCGTCCTGGACCACGCAGGCTCCCGTGTCATCGCACCCGCCGCACTCAAGGCAGCCGGAAAAATCCATATCCCGGACATAAATCTTCACGACTTCCGCGCCGTATGCCGCCGCGCCATCCAGGGCCCTGTCGAGGAGGATATCGCTGTTCCCGTCCTTCCGGGGACTTCCGTATATTCCGACTACTTTCATAGCGTCCGCATTAATTGAATTTCCATACCGATGGATGCATGCATGGTTTCATCTGCGCGTCAAGAATGAACTTGTTTATCACGAGAAGGTTCTTTCATCCGCGGAAGTGGTGACACGGTGCCAGGAGAAACCCTTCACGTTAAACAGTTCAAGGCAGATGTCAACGATAGCGCTGTCGTACCGTATGCCCCTGTACTTGATAACCTCCTCCAGCGCCAGGTCCAGGCCGGGGGACATGCGGTACGGCCTGATCGTCGCCATTGCCTCCACCACATCAGCCACGCTCAGGATCTTGGCCTCCAGCATGATGTCCGGTTCATGGAGTCCGTATGGATAACCGCTTCCATCAAGGCGCTCATGGTGCTGCAGGACGATGGCGGCAACCGGCCAGGGAAACTCTATGCCGCTCAGGATATCGAAGCCGATTTTGGGGTGCGCCTTCATCACGCCGAACTCCTCTTCGGAAAGCGCCCCCGGTTTTGTCAGGAACTCGCTGGGAACGTAGATCTTGCCGAGGTCATGGAGATTGCCTGCCACAAAGATCCCTTCGACTAAAAATTCATCCAATCCCATTTCACGGGCTATGGCGCAGGCCAGTTCGGAAACCCGCTGCTGGTGGCCGACGGTGTAGGTATCGCGCTTCTCCAGGGCGAGCATCAGGGCATTGACCGTCTGATGGAACAGCCTCTGGGCCAGCTTGGTGCTTTCCTCCAGCTGGTGTGTCCGTTCCTGCACCTTGAGCTCCAGGCTGCGATTGAGGCGGCGCTGCTCATCATGGCTCTCAACAAGCTCCAGGTTGGTAATGTCAAGGGCCGTTTTTTTTTCGATAAGGATGTGATGCAGCAGCTCTATCTCGTTTTTTTTCTGCTGGATTGCCTGCCGGTACAGGAGCTCGTTGGTAAGGTCTTTAATGACAACTACGCAATTCCCCCCCCCCGTGTAATTTCGTAAAAAATAAATATTAAAGAATATCTCATCTCCGGCATATCGGTTCACGCTGAGTATGCTGTATTCCTCCCGCTCGCCATTAATGACCTTCATAATTTCATTTTCGATCCCCACCACTTCGGGAAGAAAATCCGTCAGGTCCAGCCATTCCGACGTCGGCTTTTCTCCGAGAAACATGAACACGCCATCATCATTGAAGCGGACCCTGAGTTTTTCATCGACCATCCCGTAGTGGATGCCGAAACGGACGACCAGGAGACTGAGGTGCTTATCATTCATCGGGGTCACCTGTTCAGGATGCTCCTGACGAGGTGTTCGAACAGCTCCTGCACGTTTTTTCCGTCCTTGGCGCTGGTCCTGAACACGGCATTCCCGTGGCGCGAACGGTTCGATTCAATCCGCTTATTCACCTCGTCCGGAAATTCGGTTTCAACGGCCAGGTCATCCTTGTTGAACGCAACGGCGATCACCCCTTCCGGGTTTTCCGATTTGAATTGCTCGACATGTCTATCGATCTTTTCAATTGTCTGGAGACGGGTCTGGTCCACTACAATGATGGCCCCGCTGGCGCCCTGCAGGTACTGGGGCGTCACCTCCTGGAAATCCTGCTGGCCGCCGATATCCCAGAGGAGCAGGGTGACATGTATCTCCCCGCGCTCATTGACCACGACCTCCTTTTTCATCACCCGCACGCCAATCGTAGTCAGGTAGAGATCGTCAAATACATTATACACAAAGCGCTTGACGAGACTGGTCTTCCCCACGGCGAAGTCGCCGAGCATGACGATTTTAAGCTTGTATTCACCCGTGCCCATACGTTGTTCCTTTAACATAGCAACTAATCTGGATACCTTGCGAACATCATGATCCCCCTGCGGTCACGAAACTCGGCAAACCGGGAGTCTGAAGTCAGGATGTCCGGATCAAAATCGACAAGATGAAGCCGTTCTTTGCCTATTCCCTGGGCGACCAGGGAATCACGTACGGAGCCCATCCGCTTCTCCGCAAGCCCCCTGTTGACCTCGTATCCCCCTTCCGGGTCGTTGAATGCCACGATATCCACATGCACCCGCGGATACTGCTTCAGGATTTCATAAGCGCGCTTTACCTGGAGCGTCTGCGGATTGGCCATCGCCGATACTCCCGCGGGAAACTGCACGACGATCTTCTCCAGCTCCTGCCTGGCTGCCACGAGCTGGAATGACTCAAGGCCCGCCCGGAGGTCATCAAGGTCTTTTTTATATTTCTCCACGGAACGGTAATCGGCCGTTACCGCCCTGTTGCGCACGTTTTTTATTTCCTTGAAAGAACGTATCTCCCGCGCAAGCGCTTCGCCGGCCTGCCGCGAGCCTACCGTGCCGGTGACAGTGGCCG
>CAZZHU010000199.1:0-6806 GCA_964654045.1 uncultured Leptospirales bacterium | reverse complement strand
TTTTAGGACGACCCCTTTTATTACTATCTTCTTTTAATTAAGGATTTGCAGCAAAAATACATTATTCGAAAGAATGGAATCCTTTAAATCAACCGGCGGCATGGCGGCTTCCCCGTGCTGATATAATTCCGGTTATGTATTCATCTCTTTGAACCTGTTCCGGAATATTTCTAGATCATTCGGCCCGTCTATGTCATTTTCCCAGCGCGCGGCGTTCTTTTTAACATGAAAGAGAATGGCCCCGAAATTGCTCAAATCGATTTTGTAAACCTGCTCGATGATGTCCAGGATCGCATCGTGGATGTCATTCTCCACGATGCAGTGGTTGCGGATCTGCCTGATGACGTCCATATGCTTTGATTTGATAAGGTAATATAGTATCTTTGAAATCACGCTGGGGGTCAGGGCCTTCCTGAGGTTGTAGGAGAAATTCGCCACCTCGTGCGTGAGCAGATCATCCAGCCCGTGATCCTTGTATACGCCGAATGTATTCGCGATCCGCGCCTGGTATGTCTCAAACGCGACAAAGCTCTTTAATTTTCCCTTGTTTTTCCCCCGCCTGATCCGCCCGGTCCTGTGATCGAGCCAGTTGTCGGTTAAATCCTCATATTCAGCGACGCTGAAGGCCAGGTTGCATGTCACGCCGCGATGGTCCTTCGCCCTGCCGAGGATGCCGTCATACTCGCGGTTTATATATTCAACGTCTTCCGGCTTGATGCGGGGAGTATCGCCGAAAAAAGCATCGATGCGCTGGCCGTATTCGGCATGATTATAATAAAAATCCTTCCAGTGGCCGCCGAGGGAGTCCTTCATCTGCAGTACGCGCAGGTTGGGATATCCGCTGACATCTATCTGCTGTTTGAAGCTTTCGACATCGTTATAGACATATATCTCGCTGTAGAGCGGCTTGCCGTTTTTTTTCGCGTTATAAACGGCATCGATCACGTATTGAATAACGGGACGTCCGGCCAGTTGATGAAGAAATTTGTTGTCGCCGACATAGATTTCCTCGCCGTCGTAGGCCTCTTTTATTTCCTTTATTGTTTTTTTCCTGGTTGCAGTATCAACTTTATTGTAACCGGCAAAGATCAGGGCGACAGGTTTTTTATCTGATATCATATACAAATCCATAGTATCCAGGAATTTACATCATATACAGCCCCGCGCAATGGCACATATATGAAACAGCTGCTTCTCAGATAAGGCGCCTATCAATGCTGAAAATTCCGGACAGGGGCCTTGAAATTTCGCGCGTCAGGCTGAAAATAAAAAAAATCGCGATTGAAGGGCATGCAATCGCCGCCTTGTGAATAGAAAACAACGGCAAGGCGGAAATTCAAGAATAAAACGGATATTTAGAAAAAAAGTCCGCCTTCTGCCGGCCTGGTGTTTAAATCCCGGGCTGGCGGAAGGCTGTTTCATGTCTGATCCGCACCGGATCATCATCAATACGCATAGTCATTATCGGGAAACTTCGCCCAGTTGAGGAACTCGTCCCACTTCGTGTCGGCGCACAGGTCCAGCCTGCGGTAAACGTCCGTGGCGCGCTTCAGTGTAATGGCGATACCGCGGGCCTCGTCCTTCCATGCCGATCCGTGCCATTCCGATACCACGAGTTTCCCTCCCGGTATAAGCTCCATGCAGGCAGCCGCTTTATCCCTGACGGCAGCGGGCACTTTTGCTGATTCCTCCACTGCCTTCAGGTAGCCGTACAGGTCTTTGGTGAAGTAACAGTTCCGGTCCCCGTCATTGTAGAACCCGAACATGGGCAATCCCTTTGAGAGCGTGCGGTAGGTCGCGGCTGATATGCCGCCTGACTGGGCCGCTGTTGCGAAATCATCCAGGGCCCGGGCCAGGGCGCCGGCATGGGCGAGGTATAGCACGGACATGGTCACGTCTTCCTCGTTCTGCCCGGTGTAATATTTTTTATAATAAGCGAGCACCTGCTTCGCGACGCTGCGCGCGGACAGTGAAGGGTTTGACCTGATTGTAGAAAGGAAAGAGTAGTCCCACCCGTCTCCCGGCTCGGATTGCTCCGATGCCACCAGGTATGAAGCGACGTCTTTATATTGGTACGCGATTTCCGCCATGGCCATGAGGCAGGCGTCAAACCCGACGATATCGATCTTCTTTCCCGCCTTTTTCTTGAAGTACTTCATGATGTCCTTCTGCTCCGCTTCCGTAAGATGGTCGCCGCTGTCGGTGTCGTCCCAGCACACGCCCTTCATGAGGGCCGCGCGGTCCACGGCGCCGCCATGGTTCCACCAGACCCACAGGTAGTGCTTTGCTGGAAAATTCTTGACCGCGTAGGCGATGAAGTCCTTTGCGGTTTCCGGGGCCCCCATGTTGACCTCCCCGGTGTCTTTTACCAGGGTCACGCCGCCGCGCTCCACGTAGTAATAGCCGTGGCGCTGCGCCGCTCCCTGGGCGTCCTGGTCCGGGTCATTGTCCCAGAGGACGACGATGTTCATGGCGTCGTCCGAGCCGGTAGCCATCATCTCCCTGATGTCTTTCGAGGAATAGCGGGAAAGGTTGTTGTCGCCGTCCATGTACACCAGGACGGTCCACTTTTTTTTGGACTGGGGCAGGGACAGGTTCCGCTCGGAAATGCCGAAGCGGGGAAGGGCCGCTTCGGCGTCCGTGCCGCTTTCCGCGGCCAGGCCGAGGAGGGCTGATCGCTCCTCGTTCCTGGATCCGTTATCCTGATACTGGCAGGATACAAGCATCATCCCTGCCAGGACAGGAGTTGTCATTTTTTTCAATACATTCATGCTACCTCCAATTGAGTGATGTTATACCGGGCGGTTGCCCGGTGCGCCGCCGCGGACGAATGCGTCCGGGGTGCCGCTGTGGAGGTAACGAATGGCCGGGGGATTTAATTAAAAAAATTTTGCGGGACCGTGAAAATTTATAAATGTCTATTGTATTGAAACAAAAACCGCCTTACTGTTGTCTTAAGGATAACGCGGAGAATTGCGGATAGATTTCCTGATGTAAACGATTAATACCGGAGAACCAATATGAGAAAGAAACTTTATCTTATCCCGATTGCCATCCTGCTTGTCACTGCCACCGGCTGTGAAAACTCCCTGTATAAGTTCATCTATAATTCCCTTGACTCGATTATATACCGGGTAGTGGCGGGCTACGTGGACCCGAATCCGGAGCAGGACCGCATTCTAAGGCAGAAAATCGGAACATTTATGAAATGGCACCGCAGGGAGGAATTGCCCAGGTATGCCGCGACCCTCCAGGCCCTCCGGCCGCGCATGGCCGCCGGGCTCAGGGAGGCGGACCTGCTGTGGATGCGGCAGCGCTTTAAGCGGCACGGGGCCGACCTTTTCAACGCGACTTCTGACGATGCTGTGGCGTTTCTTCTTTCCCTTGACCCGGGGCAGGTTGACCGGATGGAGCGGAAGATCGACGAGAGTATAGCCAAAATGGAAAAAGAGTCGGCAGCCGGTGAGGAAAAGCGTTTCCGCGAGATGGAGCGCTCCATGGCCCGGATGATGGAATTCCTCTACGGCACGCTGACTGATAAACAGAAAGAAGAGATTGCCCGTGGGGTGCGCCGGGTCGACAACCTCGACCGGGAGAGGATACGCATGTATCGAGAACAGCGGGCTGAATTCATGACGCTCCTCAGGGGAAAGCCTGAAAAGGATACCCTCAGGAAATATATCGCGCGCATGTTCATTGATCCCGAGCGGTCATACCCGGACTATTACCGTGAACGGTCGGAGCGTCGCGGCCGCGCTATCGCGGAAGGATTCCTCAGGTTTGACCGCGAGCTGGTTTCCGCGGACCAGAGGGCACATGCCGTTACCAGGATCGACATGCTCATCCAGGTGATCAGGGAATTGAACAAGGGATGACGGGCCGGCGGCTGGGCTCAGTCGCCGCACACCAGCTTGTGGAACTGGCCGAAGAGGTACTGCGAATCCTGCGGCCCCGGGCTCGCTTCCGGGTGGTACTGGACCGAGAAGAGGGGCAGGGTCCGGTGACGGAGGCCCTCCACGGTTCTGTCGTTCAGGTTGATATGGGTGACCTCTATGTCGGGATCGTGCTTCAGCGATTCATAGTCGACGGCGAAGCCGTGGTTCTGGGACGATATCTCCACGCTCCCGTTGAACAGGTTCTTCACCGGCTGGTTGGCGCCGCGGTGCCCGAACTTCAGCTTGTAGGTGCGGCCGCCCAGGCCGAGGCCGATGATCTGGTGCCCCAGGCAGATGCCGAAGGTGGGGACGCGCTTTTCCGCGATGCCATGGACCAGGTCCCTGCCGCAGGCTACGGCGTCCGGGTCGCCGGGGCCGTTGGAGAGGAAGATACCCTTTGCGCCGTCGCCCAGAACTTTATCCAGGGGCGTTGTAGACGGATACACCCGTACGGAAAATCCTGACTGCGACAGCAGGCGCAGGATGTTCGTTTTCACGCCGAAATCGTACACGCCGATGAGGGGCTTTGACCTGTCGATGTCGCCGAAGTCGTACGGCTTCTTACAGGATACGCCCGACGCCAGGTCCAGGCCTTCCATGAGGGGATGGGCGAGGAGCCTTTGCACCGCGTTTTTCCTGTCGAGGAAAATCCCGCCGCGCAGCGCCCCCTTGTCGCGGATGTGAAGGGTGAGCTTCCTGGTGTCAATGCCCTCAATGGCCGGCACCTTCGCGTCGATCAGGTACTGCCCCAGTGACCCTGTCGCGCGGTAGTTCGAGTAGCTCTTGCTGTATTCCTTTACCACGAAACCGGCCACCTGGACCCGGTCCGATTCCACGTCTTCCGGGTTCACGCCGTAGTTGCCGATCATCGGGTAGGTCATGGCCACGATCTGGCCGTTGTAGGAGGGGTCGGTAAGGATTTCCTGGTAGCCGCTCATGGAGGTGTTGAACACGACCTCGCCGATGGTCTCACCCTCGTATCCGAACATGACGCCTTCGAATTCGGACCCGTCTTCAAGGATCAGGTAGGCTTTGGCTGGCATGGGGCTGCTCTGCTCCTTCTAATATTACCCGTGGTTAATTCGGGGGCCGGTTATTGTCAATAGCAATAATGGGCCGTCTTGTGAAAATTTACACCTGTGTAATAAAAGCTAATCTGGATTATCGATATGCGCACAGTTTCAATATACACTGCATAATCCGGTAATTCCTGTTACTATTTTTAAGGATTGTACTGGATGTCCGGCCCCGGGTACAGGATCAACATGATGCCGGTGATGACGAAGGCTGCGAGGTTTATTGTTCCGGCCATGGCACGGTCCCGTTATACCTGTATTATGCCTGCCAGGGTCAGGGAGAACACAAGGAGCATAATGGCAAACGTGCACATGCCTGCCAGGAGAAAAAACATTCCCCTGCGTTCCAGGAAGGATTCTTCCGGCCGCGACGGATTGTAATATGCCTGCACCGTCTTTCCCGCCGGAAATCTGTTGACCGGTTTTGAAGCAATTGACGGAAAAGAAGAACTCCAGCTGCCGGAAGGATTGATCTTGCTGGACGTATATTCGGTCGTGCCGACATGGTACGTATAAGAAATGTGCGGCTTATACTGTACTCCTTCGGAATCATCAACTTCAACAATTTTAGATTCGATGATCGTGGCGTGGGCTGTCGCCCATCCGGATGTCTTCAGGAAGTGGATTATTTTTAAAAGAAAGTAGCCGGTCCCGATAAGGGCAACAATGAATCCTCCAAGATGATAAGCCTGGCGCGGCGCATCCGGCAGGGTGATATTATGCTTCATGATAAATACGATACAACCGAATGCGGCTAATACTATCAGCACGTTCCAGGGCCTGAAAACAATTAGTTTCTTTTTGATTTTCCGGTTATACGGCTTCATATCTTTTTCATTTCCCACACGGTCCCCTTCGGGTCCGGGCAGTGGAGCTTGTGTATTTTCCGGTTTTCGCTGTTCCACGACGGAAAGCCGAGGGCGACCCGCCAGGTGTAAAGGTTCAATACATGCAGAAGGGCCTCGCATAACCCGGCAGGCTTGTCGTAGGGATTCTTGAAGATAAAGACGTCCCCCACGTTGTGCCTGCATTCCTCGTTCTTTTCAACGCAACGTATCTCGATCCTGCCGATCCTGTTCCATAGCTCCTTGTAGTCGTCGTGGTTCCTGATTTTTTCAATATCGATATGCAGATCGATCAATTCATTGTCATGCATGATAACCTCCTCCTATTTCTCCGCTATCACCAGCATTTCAAAATCTTCCGTGGTCAGTTTGTCGCTTCTGCTGAAGGCGCCCAGCTTGGCGCCGAAGATATCAACCTTTATAAAATCAAGAGTTTTCAGGAGCCAGGTGATTTCCGACGGCACGTAGTACCGCTCGTTGCTCTGCAGCTCCCTTTTGTTCCCGGAATCGTCCTCGAAAACCGTTGTGTTGTGGTCGCGGAAGGTCATCAGGTCAAAGGAATTGCCCTCGTAGGTGGCATTGCCTTCTTTCGTGGCTTTATCCATGAAATCCTTCACGGAATGGAACAGGGGAAAGAGGCCGTTCAGGGTGGTGAAAATGAGCTTCCCCTTCGGCTTGAGGCTTTTTGCCGCATTTTGCAATATCTGATAGTTCATCTCGTCAGTTTCCATCAGGGGAAAGGCCCCTTCGCAGAGCATGATGGCCAGGTCGAACTGGCTGTTGAAGGGCAGGTCCCTCGCGTCATGCTTCCGGAGGTCGATATCCAGCTTTTGCTGAGCGGCCTTTTCGCGCGCCCTGGCCAGCTGTGACTCCGACAGGTCAATACCGGTGATCTTGTAGCCCCGCTTCGCCAGTTCGATAGAATGCCTTCCGGTGCCGCACCCTATGTC
>CAZZHU010000198.1:0-6867 GCA_964654045.1 uncultured Leptospirales bacterium | reverse complement strand
CCACCCCCCCCCCCTTTCATAATATACCGACCCGACTCCGGGTCAAAGAACATGCCCTGGTCAGGGCAATTAATTATAAATCCTTTACCATCATGTAATTCTCAAACTTAATGAGCCGCTTCTTGTCCTCCGCGGTCATCGGCGGGAAATCCCACGGTACGAAATCCTTCTTACGGTCAGCGGCGCCGAGGGTTGGCGTGTCCACCAGTGCGTCCTGGAACGAAAGTTCGCAGTCGAGCCACTGGCCGGATCGGATGAGTTTCTTGCGGGCCATCGACATTCCGAGCAGCCCGCCCACCAGTTTGAAGATCTGTCGGTTGGCAGGTCCCATTATGCGGCAGCGCGAACCGGTCAGTTTGTGTATGAGCATGTGCGGGGTATTGGGAAACGGCATGCATCCGTCGCAGTGCACGTCGGCGATGCCGGCAACGGTCCGTGCGCAGGAACCTATCGCGAGCTTTTTGCCCGGAAGCGCCGTGATATCCGGGAACGAATATAGTTTCCCGGCAGCATCGTAATAGACGGGACTTCCGTTTACCAGGGCCCCCTGGCCTATTATGACCGTGAGTGGGTTTTTCATTTTTACGCCCTCGTGGTAGACCATCTCGAAACCGAATTTCGTCGTTGCCAGGCATCCGCCGCGGCATACCTTCTCCATTTCCCGCGCAAAGGCGGCCCCTTTGTTTCCCTTCCCGGGCGCGGGGGCGTGTTTCTTGCGATGGCCCACCAGGACGGTTACATTCGGGAAGCGCTCACGGAAGTCATCGTCCATGAGCGAAGCGTTGGCTTTCCGGAAAGGGACGACCTTCTGCCTGCCGATAATTTTCACCGAGCGTTCGGCAAAGCCGCGGGCGGCGGCGCATTTCATCAGTTTTACCGACTCGGGATCGATACCCATTATGCGCGTGGCCACGCGGTCGGTCTCCACGCTGTTGGTGCCGCTGATGATGACATTGCTTTTCACCGGGAACACCGGCCCCGGACAGTTGCCTTCGGCCCCCACGATCCCGTCAATGATGGTGAGGTTCGGTTTGAATAGGTAGAGCATGTCCACAAGCTTTTCTTCAATATTATGGTTATGGTTGCGCTGCCGCAGGTTGTAGGGTATGGTGCCCATGGCGTTTTTGAATCCCAGGGTCACGTCGGTGTACAGGTTTGTCTTCATCTTGGGAAGGGATATATAGAAGGCCTCACCGCGGGCCACCTCGCTGAAGATGCGGGGAACGATGATTTCCTTCATGACTTTTGCCTTTGGAAGGATATAGCGGTCCGCCGGCTGCTCCTCCAGCGCCATGAGCTCCACCCCATGGTGTTTCGCGATACGGTCTATTCCCGCGATCTTGAAAGCGGAGCGTGTGGGGAAGCCGCGGCCGGATGATTCAGCGATCACCACTGACGCGGCGTGTTTTTTTATATAGCTCACCACGGCATCGAGCACCCTGGGATCGGTGCTTTCGGGATACTCACGGTCGCGGAATCCCATTTTAAAATAGGTGCCAACCAGGTTGGGTTTGATCACGGCTTTTTTCCCCTTGAGCTTGCCGGTAAATCCTGTTTCTCCGTCCAGTTCTTCAAGGTTCGCGTGCACTGTTTTTATGATGGCGCTGATATCGTTCCGGCCATAGTATTTTCCGGAGCCGTAATCGGCAGGAAGCGCCACGTAATCGTTGAGATAATTCAACGGTTCCGCATAGGTGATTACCACACAACTTTTCGATTTTTCCATATCAAACTCCTTCGGCCGGTAAGGTGGATAGATTGTATGATTTCAGTGTAATTGAATCGGGCTTTCTTTGTAAAATACTTTTCTTGCATTACAGATAATGATAAATTGTAATTGATTTTAATATCGTCCCTGCCCATAGTATGTCCCTGTCGGATAGAAATTAGTTGTAACGGTTTGCGTAAATGGCTAATGAACATAACAACGGGACGCAGGGCGGAGCGATGGTGGCTGCCATCGGTGCCAGGATCCTGCGGTTCTGGGACGGGGTGCGGGACTTCGGGGCCTATGTCTATTCCATATTCCAGTCCTTCAAGTCACTCCGGTTCATCCGCATGCGCGCGATCAACACCATCATCCTGAACCAGACGAAGTACACCGGTATAGACGCGCTCCCTATCGTTATCGTCATCGCCATGCTCCTCGGGGGCGTGGTCATCATCCAGGGCAAGACCAACCTGCCGAAGTTCGGCATCGAGGGGTATTTCGGCAACCTGCTGGTTATCATCATCGCGCGGGAGCTGGGGCCCCTGGTAACCGCCCTGATCGTGATAAGCCGGTCCGGTAGCGCCATGGCTACCGAGACGGCGACGCAGCAGTGGAGCAAGGAGATCCTGGCGCTGGAGATTTCCGGCATAGACCCGCGTCTCTACATCGTGATACCCCGCATCGTCGCGTCCATACTCTCGATATTCTCCCTTATCATATTTTTCGATATCGTGGCTTTCCTGGGGGGCTATTTGATATCCCTCACGACGATATTCATCCCCCTGGACATCTTTTTCCAGAACCTGGCCATGGCGTTTTCTCTGAAAGACCTGATGTCCACCATCCTCAAGAGCCTGACCTTCGGCCTCCTCGTTCCCCTGATAAGCTGTTACTACGGGATGATGCCCCGGTCAAAGTTCGAAATCCCGATCTTCGTCTCCCGCGCAGTCAGCCGGACCCTCTTTTTCGTCGTCCTTCTGAACGTTGCCATTTCGGTTTTATTCTATTTTACGTGGCTGGAGTAGGATATGGCCCCCCTGCTGGAATTTATCAATGTTACCTGCGCAGCGTCCGAGCCGCTGGAGCAACTCTCCTTTTCCATCGCGCCGGGCGAGAATGCCGTTTTTTTCGGGGTCGAGGGATCGGGCCTGGGGACGCTGACGCAGCTGATGCTTAACCTGGAGGAACTGTATTCCGGCGACATACGGTACAGGGGTGAAACGATACAGGGACTCGACTACCTGGGGAAACTGCGCTACAAGAACGGGATCGGCTACGTCCACGGCGAATACGGGCTTATCTCCAACATGACCGTCGAGCAGAACATCTCGCTGCGCCTGGATTATTATTCCGAGTATTCCCCCGGGGAGATCAGCAGTATCACGGAGCGGCTCATGCGGGAGTTGAATATCCTTGATAAACGGGGCAGCCGCCCGGTGGTCCTTACAGCGTCCCAGATTTTCCGCACCGCCTACGGCCGGGCGGTGGCCCATGACCCCGGCCTCCTTATCGTCGAGCATGCCTTCACGGGCCTGTCGCCCATCAATATACGCTCCTTCATGGGCGTATTGAAAGAGCGCGTATCGAGCCCGGATAAATCGGTGGTTTTTGTGACTTATGAACCGCAAAAATTTCTTGATTTTAGCGATACCTTTCACATGCTGTATAAAGGCAGGATGGTTTTTTCCGGGACGAGGCAGGAGTTCATCGAATCAGATAACCAGTACCTGGCCCAGTACCGGGCCGCGGCCCTGGAAGGTCCCATGGAGATCCGTTAAGGCGAGGTCGTATGAAAATCCAATTCGAAAACATCAGGATAATCGGAAAGATCCGCCAGGGCCTGGGGAGGATCGAGTACCGTGTGGGACTCTTCGTCCTCATCCCCGCCATTGTCATCGTCCTCTTCATACTGGTGAAGCTCGGCTACTCCCTGGCGACGTCGACCATGGATGTGTACGTCAAGGTGAACAGCATCACGTCGCTGAAAAAGGGGACGCCGGTCCAGATCAAGGGATACCAGCTGGGCCGCGTCGTGGACGTGCGGCCCCTCTTCAAACCGGCCCTTCATTTCATCGCGACCCTCCGCATCAGGAAGGACATCGAGCTGTACGAAGACTGCGCGGCCATTATCACCAACCAGAACGTCATCGGCGACCCGGTGGTGGAGCTCCGCAACCCGGAGAAGAAAGGCGCTTTCCTGAGGGAAGGGGACGTCATCGAGGGGATAGAGTCGGGCAGCATCGAGGACATCATGGCCAAGGTGAACACCCTGCTGACCGAGGTGACGACCATCATGACCCTCTACCGCGAGGTGTCGCAGGAGAGCCGGGGGGACATCCGCAAGCTTGTCACCAGCCTGGCGGGCAGCATCACGAATATAAATAATATTCTGCAGAATTCCCAGAAGGACATCATCGACATCATAGGCAGCATGCGGAAGACGGCCCGTACGCTTGACGAGGTGTCCGCCGAGATAAAGAAAAACCCGATGAAATTCCTGTTCCAGGGAAAAGATACCAGGTGACACCGGGCGGCGCTATTTTTTCTTTATATTGACAGTTCCCAGCACGTTGTACGGCTGCTTGTTCTGCGCCTCGTGGTATATCCGTATGAGGATTTCCGCCAGGATGCCGATCTGGATAAACAGGACAGACAGCAGGAACAGCATCACCGTGAGGATGAGGAGCGGGTTCCTGTTCATGGGAAGGTGCAGGAATACTTTCATCAGGATGACCGCCACGCCGCTTGCGGTACCAAGCATGAGCATGATAAATCCCGTGCCGCCGAAAACATAGATCGGCTTGGTGGAATACTTGCCCATGAAGGTGACCGTTATCAGGTCCAGGATCACCTTGAACGTGCGCTGGATGCCGTATTTTGATTCGCCGTATTTGCGGGCGTGGTGCGTGACGGGCACTTCCGTGATCTTCGCGCCGATCCACGACGCGTGCACCGGGATGAAGCGGTGCATCTCGCCATAGAGATTGACCTGCTTCAGGATCTCGCTCCGGTACGCCTTGAGGGAGCATCCCAGGTCATGGAGCCTGACGCCGGTGACACGGGCGATGAGCCAGTTGGCGATGCGCGAAGGCAGTCTCCGCGACAGGAACTTGTCCATCCTCTTTTTGCGCCAGCCGCTTACCACGTCGTATCCCTCCTCGATTTTTTTAAAAAGCATGCCGATATCGTTGGGATCATTCTGGAGGTCCGAGTCCATGAAAACGATTATTTTACCCGACGCGAAATCGATGCCGGCCGACATGGCCGCGGTCTGGCCGAAATTGCGGCGGAACAGGACGACCTTTATGCTCCGGTCCTTTTTCGCGATGTCGCGGAGTATGTCCGGCGAGGAGTCGGAACTGCCGTCGTCGATAAAGATGACTTCATAGGTGACACCCAGCGGTTTCAGGGCCTTGCTGATCTGCTCGTATTGAAGCCGGATATTATCCTGCTCGTTATAAACCGGCAGTACGACGGACAGGTAGGGCGCCGGGGAATTTTTCTTCTTGGCTGGTCTTGCCGCTGGCATAGCGATGCTCCACGTCACGTTTGTTTATCAGGGCCGCGGCGCACCCGGCATGTGGCAGTTCGTTCCGGGGAGCGGAACGGGAGTGCGCTGCAAACCTGTTTTATTCTTGCAAAAAGCAACGATAATGAGGTATCTGCATTAATACAAACATTTTTTTAAATAATGGTTTAAATAGTTTCCCGCCGCCTGTGGCTGCGGGAATCAGGCAAATAATTTAGTGGAACTTGTAAATAATTTACAGCGATGACAAGGAAAGAGTCATGTTTGAATCGAAACTTTCACACCTGGTCGATCCGCTCCGTGAAATGATTTATCAGTCTGATATGATTATCAGGGGTTTCCGCGGGGAGAGCGGCGCGCGCGTGGCCGGCGTCACCTGCGACATGTTTCCGGCGGAGATAACCGCGGCCCTGGGACTCGTCCCCCTGCGGATACCATCGCTGATGTCCGGCAATTGCACCGCGGGGGGTGTGCCGGCCCTGCGCGAAATCGAAGGGATTTATGATCTCCTGGTCGTCCCGCGCGGATGCGCCGGAAGGGACCGCATACCTGAAACGGGCGTGAAGGTCCACGAGTTCATCTGCCCTCCCGGCTGGGGGGAGGACTCCTGCCGGAAGATGGAGGCGTCCCTCGCGGAGCTCCTGGAACAGGCGGGCGTTCCCGGCCTCTCCCGGCTTGACCCGGCCGCTCTCGCGGCGGTTACCGCGGGCTATAATGCGGTGCGGAGAATGGTGCGGGGCATTGTTGCGGCCCGGCGTGAAAAGCCGGACCTCCTCTCGTGCCGGGACCTGGGGGTCGTAATGGAAGCGGCCATGGTCTTCCCGCCGCCGGTCGTTGCCGAATTCCTGTCCGCCATCCTGGACGCGCTGAACGGGACCGAAGGCGGAGGAGTCAACCGCGGGGTTCCGGTGCTGGCGTACGCGAGCTATGCCGGTGAGGCCCCGGCTCTTGACGAGATCGAGGAGGCGGGGTGTCTCGTCGTCGAGGATGACGCCTGCGGCGGCAGGAGGCAGTTTGACATGTCGTACAACCATGAATCGCCGGACCTGTACCATGATATACTTGACGCTTTTTCATACCGTCCCCGCTGCCCGTCGGTGCGTACCGTTGACGAGCGGGTGGCGCTGTTCTACTCCATGATCAAGGGCCACGGTATCGAGATGGTGCTGTTCATAGAGGACCTCTGCTGCCCCGCCCGGCTGAGGGACATCGATACACTGCGCGTGAGGCTCATGCGCTCCGGCGTGGATCCCCTCGTGGTAAAATCAGCGGATGCGGCGGAAAAGGTGAGGGAATTTATTGCGAGAATGTAAGATTCTTCAATATACCCCCCAAACCCCCCAAAGGGGGGCTTGAAGGATTACTGTTGCTGTAAAGAAGTCCCCCTCCGGGGGATTTAGGGGGCTTGATTTATCTCCCCACCATGTTGAGGTAGTCCCCGGTGATTTTGAACGCTTCGCCCAGGAACAGGTCGTTCTCGATGTCAACAAGCTTCTTGCCGCCTTCCTTGTTGAAGGTTTTCTCCAGCTCTTTCTGCTTCTGCTTCTCGAGCGACGATTCTTCCTTCAGGCTGATGGTCTTGCTGTTGACCTGTTCCTTGTATTTCCTGATTTTTTCAAGCAGCTTG
>CAZZHU010000197.1:0-6938 GCA_964654045.1 uncultured Leptospirales bacterium | reverse complement strand
ATATCAGCAGCGGGTCCAGGGCGATGTTCACCACGGCCGAGAGGACCGATGCGGTTGCGATGTACCTGGTGAGTCCTTCGCCCTGCAGGACTCCAAGAAGCACATGCCCCAGCAGCAGCAGTCCCAGGGCAGGCAGAATGAAGTAAAAGAACCTGAGACCGTGCCCGATGGCCTCTTCCGTAAGCTCGGAGCCGGCGAGGAGGTGAAGGATATCGCTTCCGAAGGCGTAACCCAGCGTGAGCGCCACGACCGCAATGACAGTCGCGATGAGAAGGCCTGAATCGGCGGCGCGCTCCAGCGCCGGAAGGTTCTTCTCGCCTATGGCGCGGGCGACAAGGCTGCTCACGCCGATGTTTATTCCCATACCCAGGGCGAGGAAGAGGAAGTAAACAGGGAAGACCAGGCCGGTCCCGCTGATAAGCGCGGTGGAACCGCGGTCGATAAGAGTGATGAAATAGGTGTCGATCACAAGGTAGAAGAGGCCGATAACATTGCTGATGAAGAAGGGAATGGAAAGCTTCAACGCGAGCGGCAGTATCGGCCCATCGAACATTCCGTGAATTTCGTTTTTATCCGGATTTCTTGCTTCCATGTAAATGCCTTCAGTTATAAATGTAATACATTAAGTATTCGTTCAATGATTACGTCAAGGTAAAATAGGGCGATCGGTATGTGGGGAAAATGCAGCTAAGATATGGAAACCGCAACCTCTTCAGGTAAGGCCCACCGGAGACAATAGGCTTTATGTATATCAACGGCGTGCCGTTCTGTTTCCGGTCCATGACCTCGCGGATGAAAGTTTGCCCGGACCGGTTGATCTTCAGCCTCTCATGGCGGTTAAGCGGGCGGGATCATCCGGACACCACGTTTCTCTTTACCCCCGCAGGAAACCCGCTGGTATTCTCGGCTGCTTTATGCACAAGCCTCCTGAGGAACTTAATGCTGGCCCATGCAATGTGAGGCGTTAGTATCAGGTTGGGCGCCCCTGGACATATTGATATCGCCGTAATCAATGGTTGATGCATCAAGGAAAACTATTCGCGGACCCATTGCATTCATTTACCCTTCAACTCTTCGCCGGGACGATACTCCTTTTCAAGGTGAGACCGTATTTCAGCCTCATTCCTCCACGCGGGCCTGAGCCTGCGTTTCGCAAACAGCGGCGCCTGGTCGGCGTAGTGGGGCGATTTCGCATTAAGCGTTGCGCTGCCGTACTGGTGTATCGCCCGGGAGCGCACCCGGCCGTTCCGGTCCCACGTCACCAGGAGGATGTATGAATCGCCTTTGTTGCCCTTCAACCTGCCGTCCTTCTGCAGTTCTCCCGCGACGTCATGGAGTATGTCGGGCCCCCCGCCCAGGCCGAGATCCGCCGTTCCGCGTATCAGCCTGTTCACCGTGTGCCACGGCACGTCGATCCTGCCGTGATATTTTTTAAGATGCGCCGCCGCCTTTGCAAATCCCGAAGAGATATCCCCGTCGGTTAATTCCTGGATATTCTTCGCCCCCGCGGTGTCCGTCCTGATTATGAAATAATCGGCCAGCACCGCCAGGGCGGTCCCGGTGTTCCCGGGGTCGGTACGCATGTTCCACCCGTTCAGGACCCGGAGCGCTTCCCGTGTCAGGGGGTCGCCGGACCTGACCGCGGCATTGATTCTTTTAATGAGCCTCGCCATGGTTGAATCTTTCGAATAGTACATGTCAAACTTGATGGTGTAGAATTCCTGTTCGGTGACAGAGGGGTCGGATCCCAGGAGCTCAAGGGCGCGCAATGACCTGTTCGTCATCCGGTCCTCGATTCCGAACGAGGGGGCGTAATCCCCGCGGCGCGGGTTTCCGGGGCCGCGTGTCGTTCGGAAGGGTGTATTGTTGCAGTTAATCACGAATCCCGAGGCGGGGTTCTTCACGCGGGGCAGCCGGTCATAGGGAAGGTATTTCGTCCAGAGGGTCCGGGATGTATCGCCGGGCAGGTTTTTCGACCAGTCGTATTCCCCGTGCCGGAGCGGTAGCAGCGCCTGGTAAAGGTAGAAAATGTTTCCGTCGCGGTCGGCGTACGTGCAGTTGAACATGGGCAGCGTGGCGAGCCGCACGGCCCGTTCCCATTCATCAAGGTTTTTCGCCTTGTTCATCCGGTACCACTGTTCTGCCTGGCGTATGTCCCCGATGCCGGCGTAGCGTATGGCGTACACGCCGTGGGGCCGCCTGATCGTCGGGCCGTAAGCGGACCAGAGGACCTCCTCGTTAAATGTCCATGTGATGAACCGGAACAGCCTGACCTTTACCGGCGCGGTCCTTTTCTCCAGGCTGCGCCACGCACCGTCGAATCGGTACTGGTCAGGGTTCTCGGGATTTATCTCGAGCCGGTAAACGTCGACCAGATCCGGGTAATTGTTGGTATGGGCCCAGCCCAGGTAGTCATTGTGGCCGTGCAGAATAACCGGTGATCCGGGGAATATGCCGCCGGTCATGTTCCATCCCTCTTCACTGTGCACCTGCGCCTCGTACCAGGCGACGGGCCCCTCCCACGGCTGGTGGGAATTGATGTTGAGCAGCGTTTTGCCCTCCGCGGCGCGGCGCGGGGAAACGGCAAATGCGTTGGAACCCGCTGTCACGCGCATCTGCGCGAAGGCGTTGCTCTTAAATGCCGTCCTCAGCACGGACTCGGCGGGCCTGAGCGAGGTCTTACGGGAATCATCGAAGAGGTCTTTTAAAACCTTGTCGACGCCCAGCATGAGGGGCATTTTATGGACGAAACCCGCGACCAGATGCTTCCCGTTCACGGGATAAAGGCCGTCAGCGGCTTCGTCGGGATGCAGCGCCGCGTAATAATTGATGCCGTCCGCGTACGCCTCGCAGAGCGCGCGTGTGGAAGGGCTCAGGTCGGTTTCATATTTGGCGTTGATGGTGTCCCAGAGGCGGATGAGGTGCACGAGGTAATCGTTGCCCGCGCCGTCTCTCCCCAGCACGGTCCCCAGGCGCCCGTTCACGGCCGTGAGAACAAGCTGGATGGTCCTGAAATCGTCCTCGGCATGAGCGTAGGCCAGGCCAAAAGCGGCATCGGTGTCCTTTTTTCCGAAGACGTGGGGAACGCCCCATGAGTCCCGCAATATGCGGACGGAATATTTTTCCCCGAGCCTGGAGGGATTCCCTTTATTCCGGCTCTCATTCCTGCAGCCTGCAGCAAGAAAAAGCGGGATAACCGCGCAGACAATAACCGCCGATCGTATCGATTTCATTGGGACCCCCTGATGATATGTATCCTGTTTTATGCGAAAATTCTCTGAAAAACAGCCATGATATATCAATCAATCTGCTTGAGTATATAACAAATCGGAAGACTGTCCATCGCAAAATAATTTTAGAAGTAAAAAACAGCCTTACAGGGGGCAGGTTCATTGATGCACGTTTTTATTATTATTCTCCTGAACGGGGGCCGGCCTGTTCCCCTTCAGAATCCAGAAAATCATCCCGCTTAATATCGCGGCGAAAAAGCACCAGACTGAAGTGACAACCTGTATATAAAAGACTACTGAAGCCACACAGGCCAGTAACATGGAGACGCCCAGCCAGCGTATTCTTTTCACGGTTGAAACAAACAGCGGGATTATGGTGACCGCCACATACATCAGGAATGCCGGTATTTCGAACATTTTCGGGAAAGTGCCGTCATAGTTGATGTGGCAATCAATGATGTGTGGTTTTACGGGGAAAATCAACAGGCAACATGAATAATACAACGCCAGCACTGCCCCGAGCGCCACCACCGCGCGCAATACTTTTTTTCTTTTGCTGTTTTCTTCCATCAGGGATATTGATAAGGGGATCATTATGGGCCAGACAATATCGGAAAATAAAAGAAAAGCATACGTGCTGATTTTCAGGCTGATACATGGATCTGAATGTGTAAATGCAATCCATACGAATCCTTCGGCAAACTGCTGAATTGCAAAAAGAAAGGGAATGCTTGCAAATACCCTTTGCGAGGGTTTGCTTACCTCTTTAATGGTTGCGATTCCGGCAGCCGTTAGTACAGCGCCTGCTGTAAAACTGGCGCTTGCAGAGAAACACATATTTTTTTCCTCCATCCGATGACTGATTCGGAGAGCTGTTTTAACTTGCGACAGGCCAGGAAGAAAAGACTGCAGGCGTGGTATCCCGTGTCAATTAAATTTTGATATTCCGGGTTCCCCGTACCCCAAAGGAGAATGAAGATCTTGAAAAACTGTCTGCATAGGTGCTGTCATGGAGGGGAATAAAGAATTACGTGCCGGTTGTTTTCTATTTTTTCCTGATAAATGTACCTTCGTCAAGCTCTCTGAACGCATTATCAAGCTCTTGCCGGGTGTTCATGACGATTGGGCCGCCCCATGCAATCGGTTCATCGATCTGCCTGCCGGTAACAAATATATAATGGATATCTTCAATCGCCTTTACCGGAATGCTGCCGGCTTCCGTGAACAGGACCAGTTCTCCCTGTCCCGGTTGCGTATTATCAAAAACGCCTGTTCCCTCGATAGGATAACAAAAGCTGGCGTATCCTTTTTTTGCGGCGTGGGATAGGGTTGTCCCCTTCTTTAACCGGACATCCAGGTACTCAACATCAACTATCAGTTCCTGCACCGGCCCGTTTGCATTGTTGTAGGCGCCGGCTATTACCCGCACTTCTCCGCCCGGTATAGTGACGACCGGTATTTCATCTTCGAGTATACCCCTGTAGCGCGGCTCCATCATCTTGTTTTTTGCAGGCAGGTTCACCCAGAGCTGCAGCCCGTGCATCATTCCTTCGGCTTTTTTCGGCATCTCCTGGTGTATTACGCCGCCGCCGGCGGTCATCCATTGAATATCCCCGGGCCCTATCGTGCCCGAGTTGCCGATATTGTCGCCATGCTCAACTGTCCCGCCGAGCATATAGGTGACTGTTTCAATCCCGCGATGCGGGTGCCAGGGGAAGCCTTTTATATAGTCATCGGGATTGTCTGAACCGAAATGGTCGAGGAGCAGAAACGGATCGGTAAGATTTGTGTGGTCATGCGCGAAAATGCGCTTCAACTTGACTCCGGCACCGTCATACGTTGACTGTCCCCGCAGAATTATATTTTTCATGCGATTCTCCTGATTATCCGGGAGTTTTATACTGTTTCATGGATTCTGCATTTTAATCAGTTTTATGATTTCTTCATTCGAAGGAATATCAGACATTGAATGACCGTAATGTATATAACGAACCTGTCCGGATTTATTTATCAGCATCTGCGCGGGCAGCCTGCCCAGCTTATACAGCTTGACCTCCTGCCCATACAATTTCAAAACAACATGCCCGGGATCGGGCAAACCGATAAACGGCAGGTCTTCCCTGGTCCAGTAGTTCCGAAATGCATCGGCCTTTTCCGGTCCGACCACTATGATTTCCGTATCCAGTTTGACGAATTGGGTATAATCCTGGCGCAACTGCGCCATATGCGCGCGGCAGAAGGGTCAGAAAAAACCTCGATTGAAAACCGCCACTACATTTTTATTTCCGGTAAAATCGGAAAGGGATATGCTTCTTCCATTAAAATCGTTCAGGGTAAAATCGGGCGCTTGTTGATTCAGTTCGACTCTCGGCATGGCACACGCCTCCTTGGATCATTTTTTCCGCTTTTCATGCAGGCTCAGCCCGTATTTCCTCTTCCATCGTCACAGGCTCCCCCTTCCTCCTCATTCCGGACCATCTCGGCGTGATCCGCGGTAGTGCAGGGCGGAAGAGGATCTTTCACCATCACCTTCCTGCAGCATTGCGGCACCTTCATTCCCTCCGAATATTCCACCGTGCTGTTGCACTCAGTGCATCGATAGACAAACTTTTCTTCCATCATGCCACACCCTTAAATGATATGCAGTCATTGTTACATACAATGTATAACTGGTTTCCCCAAAAGTCAAATGCACTGAAAAAAAGGGATGCAATTTTCAGGAAATTCCCATGATGGCGGGATTGCTTTCCGGCAGGAGTCGCGGGGTCCCGGGGCAAATTGCGGGGTGAATTGTCGGATCAAGAGCCGGTTGATGCATTACTTGAAGCAAAAATCTTGACAGAACGCCGGAGAAATGAATATAATCATGTCAGGCTGCATGGCTCGCCAGGGTAGAGGCTGCCTGAGACTGCCATGCCGGCCCGCTGTACACCAGTAACTGATTCATGAAGCGGGCCGGATAAAAATCGAACCGAAGGGAGCTATAATGAAAAATCTGATCGGATCCAGGCAGCATCACGGCGGGAAGAATTTTTTCAGGATTTGCGGGATTATTGCGGTATGCATGCATCTGGGCGGCTGCGCTACGCTGGTTGACCGGCATTTCAGGGGTAAGCTTGATGCGCCCGGCGGGAATATTAGCATTGCCGGTCTCAGGGAAACTGTAGTGGTGCGCCGTGACGCGTACGGAATCCCGTTCGTGGAAGCGAAGAATAAGGAAGACATGGCCATGGCCGTGGGTTACGTGCATGCCGCCGACCGGCTTACCCAGATGGTAAGCATGAAAATGCTGTCGGAAGGGCGTCTTTCAGAGATGGCCGGACCGGTCATGATTAACCTGGATATTTACATGCGCACCATGAATCTCAAGGGCGCCGCGGAAATTCTTTATAAAAATGTCAGCGCCGAAAATCGCCTGCTCCTGGAGCGTTACAGCAAGGGCGTGAATGCCTATCTCGACTCCCACAAAGACAGGTTGCCGCCGGAACTCGCGCTGGCAGGCTTCAAGCCGGAGGCATGGCAGCCCATTGATTCCGTCAGGGTGTTTACCCTCGTCAACCTGGGCCTGTCCTCCAATATCGCCGAGGAAATCGCTTCGCTGAATCTGGTCCGGGCCGTGGGCGCGGAAAAAACGGCCTGGCTCCTGCCGATATATCCCGACGAACCGATCGCGCTGGATGAGGCCGCCAAGCTTACAGGCGTTGATCT
>CAZZHU010000196.1:0-6938 GCA_964654045.1 uncultured Leptospirales bacterium | reverse complement strand
TAATTAATTAAAGGGGTCTAAGGGGCGAAGCCCCTTAAAAAGCATCCGCAGGGGCCTCCTGGGAGCGCGAGACGCAGTTTCGCAACAAGTCAATTAATCAATTGACATTGATGATAGCAGATTATTTATGATAAAAAAAAAGATGGCCGGGGGATGTACCATGAAAAAGGTGCTCGTGATACTTGCATTGATAGTACCGCTGGCGGTATGGGCTGATATCAACAATGATCTGATTAAAGCCGCAGAGCAGGGAAACAGGGCTAAAGTTACATCTCTGCTGTCAAAAGGCGCCGATGTGAACGCGAAGGATGTTTCCGGCCTGACGCCATTGATGTGGGCATCATACCGCGGCCATGCGGATATCGTAAAGTTCCTTGTCGCGAAAGGCGCTGATGTAAACGCGCAGCCTGACAATAAGCACACGGCACTGATGATGGCTGCGGTATTCGCCTTCAAAGATATTGTAATCTTCCTGCTCGAGAAGGGCGCCGACATGAATGCGAAGGATGAGAAGGGCCGGACAGCATTGATATATGCTTCGGAACAGGGCAAACAGGATATAGTGAAAGTCCTTCTTGATAAAGGAGCCGACGTGAAGGTGAAGGATGGAAAAGGCTTCACGGCCCTGGGTCTTGCGTCATACTATCAGCATGAGGAGATAGTAACATTACTGAAGGCGGCCGGGGCGAAGGAATAAACCCTCCGCCAATTATTCAGCATAAATCGGGCGGGAAAGATCCCGCGGCCTGATAACGATCAATCTTCCCGCCGGGGATTGTATGCCCACCATTCTCCCCCGGTGAGCCGGCAGCAGTTCGTTACCGCGTTAGGACACTGCATCTCCGGTTCCAGCCAGCCCCGTGCCGCGCGGCTCTTAATTCCCTCGCCGCTGGTGTAGATCCATTTGCCCGAGCAGGCAAGGACGGGCACGATCTGCTCGCCCTTGAGATAGGATACCACCCGTGATTTCTTATCAGCCTTTTCGAAGAGCCGCAGCGGCTTTTCATCATAGTTCCTGGTTCCGACGCCGAGCAGTTTGCCCGACACCCACAGGTTTTTGTAGGATTCTTTTGTATCCTGGACCGATTCTATCTGCAGCCAGCCATTCTTTGATTTTTTTATTTTCACGTATATTCCCGCTTCGAACTTCGGATCCGTCTGCAGCGGGAGCTTTTTCACGATCTTTCCGCCGGGATTGTCCCTCACATTCGTCCCGCCCTGGTCGGGATCGTTGAGGAACGCAAAAACATCACATTTCGATTCTGATGTTTCCCTGTTCCGGGATAAAAGTGTTGTCTGCATAACGACCAGTATAACCATGCATACTAGCAGCATGAATAATGTCACCGTTACTTTTTTCATGGCAATTCCTCCTCAATCCTCAACGGGTTTAGTTATATAGCCGCCGTTCAGGCACACGGTAATCAGACCGCCCGTATTATATTTATCATCCTCATGAAATGTCTGCTACTTTCTTCACCCGCTCCATGATCTGCCGAAATACCGCTTCCTGGTCGTCCATAACGATGGGCAGGGCGCCCCGGGGACAGTATTCAGCGTCCGCCAGCATGTCCAGGCCCTTGAGCCTGACAATGGAATCCTCCACTTCCCGGTGCAGGAATTTCCAGTTGTTCATGATGGTGCAGTAGCACTGGCAGCAGAAGCAGATCGTGAGTAGCCTCCTTCACCGATATATGCACAGGCAAGGCGTCATTGTCGAGAAATTATTTTGACAGGTGGCGGAATTTTTTTATCTTTTGGTCGCCATTCAGGATTCATCCCGCTTTATGCAATCATGAAAATTAAGGGAATCCACGGCAGATGCAGTTTTATATTCTGCATAACCTGTCATGTCGAATGCATCGTCAGATACATTGTGAAATAATTTCCGGTAGAAGCATTGTAATAGCACATTTATAATGTTTAAATCTTTCTTGACAATTCCGTCCAATCGGGTATAAATAATAAAATTCAATGAAAAAAGCACTGCAGGGGCGCTTATGTCCGTATTAAAAAAGTTTAATTCAATAAGCTTTTCTCTTTTTGTTCTTTTATTAATTACTGCTTTTTTTAATACAGACTCGCTGCCTCAAACAATCCCCAACCCGGTTCAGCCCACGGTTGTCGTCCACGTGCAGGACCAGGACAATACCGTATTTTTCCAGGGACAGCGCGCAGGACATCTTAATAAAAAGAAATCCAGGCGCGTTGAGGCCTTCAAAATCGCAACCGCCGTTTTTACCGAAGAACAGCTTGGCTTTCAATACAGCGCCGTCAGCGAGGGAAAGCGCGACAGGGAAGTCATGACCGCATGCACTTCCCGCCAGGACAGGGAAAATCCCCGGAAAGGGTGCTGGGCTGGCGATGTGAAGAACGGCCGTAAAATGTACCGGTTCAGCATTATTTTAACCGGGACCGAAAAAGACAATTACACTGTCATTTACGGCGGCCACTGGGAGGACGCGGGTGACATGGGCCCCTTTACGAACGGACAGGTTGCCGGCCCTTCAGGCCATCTTCGCCTGCAGGCCATATGGGTATGGATTGTCTCGAAAGAGTTCCTTAACAATAACCCGGACATGCTTCAAACGATCTGGGACAGCCGTGCCAATAAGTACGATAATGTTAAGCGCAAATTCGTTAATTAGGAATTTAAAAATACTTTAACGGAAAATTCCCGGATTTCAAATTTAAAGGGAGGTTTTATGAAAAAGATAGTGATCATACTAGCAGTTATAATGTCACTGTCGGTCATGTTTCTCTCATGCCGTATCGGCCAGGCATACAGGGATTGCGTGACAAAGTGCGACAATGAATCTGATGTCCTGTATATCACCTGCTACAACACCGATATTCTGCTGTGCGGGACGATGATTGACATCTACGAACGAAACTGCAAAGAAGCATGCGAGTAGATTTATCCAGCCTTACATAAATGGGGCATCGCGGGTTGATTGCGAAAGCCTTCAACAGCTGATCGTGATGCCAACGAGTCGTTAATTCCGGGATATCATGAGAATGCGGACAATCGATCAAAGTCCGCATTTTTTATTTTTTAAATAAAAATATCATTCCCTTTGCGGATGTAGTATCCGGAAAAGCACCGAGCAGCGTGACCTGGACAACCTGCCCCTGGTCCGGAATGAATTTCGAAGGAATCGTTATCACTTCTTCTGCAATCTCTCCGCTTGTCACCCCGGTTGTTTTCATTATCGAACCGGCGCTGACGATTTCCTGTTCCACGATCTTACCGGTTGACGCGCTTTTTAGCAGTAACTCCGCCTCGTTGAAAGTGATGGCATCGTCATATATGTTTTTGATTTTCACCCGTGTCGAAAATGCGCCGTTAGCAATTTCCGGCCTGGTATCGTAAATAACCGGCACGACGGCGAAGCCGACCTGCTTCGACACGAACTTCGTATTGACCAGGGCAATCGACGTCCGGGTGGCAGCTGTTTTGCCGTCCCTGCCAGTGGCCTTCACGGACACGATGAACGTTGACGAAAGAGCGTCCTGGTTTCTTTTCCCGAAGTCGTGGGATATGGATTCTTCCGTTGTATTCTGCCCTGCCCCGTCGCCGAAATTCCATTCATAGGCGCAGGGACACTCGATACCCTTCTTCCCGATTATCGTAAATTTGATCTCTTCCGCAATCCTGTCACCTTGATTTGCTTTAATCAACAGCGCCGTTTTTTCCGGACAATCGATCACGCTTATGGCAAGGTTCCTGATATCCACATTACCCTGGTTGTCCCTGGCGTATATGTCGATTGCCCGGTCTCCCGGCTCGAAATAATTAAAAACAGCTGAAGTGCCGAATTTCCCGCCAAGGCGGCAGACTGTTTCCGAACCGGGCCGGTCCTGCTCCTCCAAGACGACGCGCACCTCGAAATCCTCGCCGGCGCACACGATATTTTTTTCGATAACAACATCATGTATCAATCGCTTTCTTGTTAATCCTTCCAGGGCTGTTTCAATATCAATACTGGCGGGATCCGGCATATCAAGCCCGCGTCCGCCGCTCATGACGAGCCGCATGGAACGCAGTTCCTCCGCCTCTTCCGTTGACCTGTTTTTTTCCGGAGGATCTTCATGCAGGAAGGAATACATTACAAATGCGATTACCGCGGCCGCGGCAAGAGCGGGTATTATTTTTTTTGCATCGCTGATTTTCATGTTATCGATCCTTCCGCATGGATGAAATTGATAATGGTGTATCAAACATCAATCCTGCTGAAAAGACCTTTTTGTGATATGTTTAAAAATATCGACAGGCTATTAGTCTAATTACCAGCCATTATATTCAATGTCCATTTCCCCATTGAAAAGCCGGTTGCGCATCGAAATATGAGTTAAATTCATCACGCCCCGCCATAATTACCCCTTGCGCCGGCAGTGCCCGATGGCGCGCCCCCTGAAAGCCCGCCGGCTCCGCCCGCACCGGGGATTAGCGTTGTATCGCTGATATAAACTCCCGAAGACCATCCATATTTAAATATCGGATAGGATGGCCCCCCGGCGCCACCGCCGCCGTAACCGCCGGTTCCGCCTTTGCCTCCTGCACCACCTGTACCTCCAGTGCCGACTTCGCCATTATCGTCACCGCCGCCATTGCCGCCATTTCCACCGTTACCGCCTGCGCCGCCGGCACCGCCCGATCCGCCATTACCGCCATTGGAGCTGGCGATTTTGCAGTTATTGATATGCGCGGTTGTATTTATCAGAAAAATACCAATTGACGCTCCACCGCCTTCACCGCCGTAACCGCCGGTTCCACCTGCGCCACCGGCGCCGCCGCCACCACCGCTGCCTCCCGAACCCCACAAATTAGCAATTGGGACCTCTCCAAGCATAACCTCCTGGCCGCCGCCCCCGCCGCCCCCGCCGCCGCCATTGCCGTGCAGACCGGTTCCACCGGCATTGCCGGATGATGATACCCATATATTGCCTGTAATCGAACCTGATGATCCTCCTGTGCCATTTGAACCAGGAGAACCATCGGAACCTTTGGTTCCGTCGGAACCATCTTCAGCATCTAGAGTAGCTATATTAACCACGCCGTATGCGCCGCCGGAACCGTAGGGGGTTCCCACAAGACCGTTTTCACCATTGTCACCGTCGCCGCCCAATTTACCATTTCCTCCCTTGCCTCCGTCTCTTCCGATTGTAGAGGTCCCGCCGGTACCACCTTGAACCAGCCCCACCGTGGGGTCTGTTATATCCCAACCAGACCAGCCTATGTCGCCAATTCCATTACTGCCGGGGTTTCCGGAATTAGCGGTCGCTGGAGAAGTTGTAATATCTAAACCATTATCACCAGCTGCGCCGTTTCCGGCAGTTATAATGCAATTCTTAATATCAATGGTACTATTTATCAGCCGCACCCCGTAGGAGCCTTCCCCCGTTGCCACAGCACTTGCGCTGGTGATGGTGAACCCGTCGATGACAGCATCTTTGACACTGTTCCCATCGACTGCGATGGTGCCGCCCTGTATCGTGGTCGTATAAGAAGGAGTAACCGAAGACTTAAAACTGTCGCGCACCCAGAGGGATGGATCAAAACCGCCGAAGAGGCTTACGCCGTTGGCCAAAATCACGCTTTCATTATATATACCCGCGCTCACATACACATCGCTTCCAGCCGCAAGGGCGGCAATGATCGCCGCCGAGATGGTCCTCAGAGGCCTGGCGCGGGTACCATCATAGGCATCATCGCCCGTTGTCGCCACATAGATTCCGGCTCCGCCTTTTTTCATGACAAAAATGTACACGCGGTCGGAAAAGCTGTAACCGGAACCGTCATCAACCCGCAGATCATAGGCGATAGTGCACACTTCCGTTGGAACGGTGATGGAGGGATCGACTCCCGTGAGGGTGCCGGTCCCGATGGTGGGACCATATATCTGTTTCCAGGTATAGACCAGGGGATCGTTATCTGGATCGCTACTTCCGCTCCCATCCAGGGTCACCGTATCGCCGACAGTCGCCTCCCGGTCGCTGCCGGCATTGGCCGTGGGACCGGTATTCACCGCAACGTCCACGGTCAACGTATCGGAAGCAGAAGCGGAACCGTCATTGACGGTGAGCATGATTTCATAGGTCCCCTCGATATTAAAAGCCAAAGATGTCGCTGCCGCCGTGGAGTCGGCAAAAGACACGATGCTCCCCGGCGGCTGATATGCCACACTCCACGAATAGGTGATGGCTTTGCCTTCGGGATCGTAGCTTTCCAATCCGTCAAGATCGGCGCTCCCGGCGTTCCCGGCGTACAGGATAATGTTTTTATCAACGCCGGCATTGGCGACCGGCGCCAAGTTGATTGTGAGCATCGACGGACCCAGCAGGAGTCCGGGGTTATTCTCGTCATTATCGCATTTGATGGCCATGCCGCAGGCCATGATCAGTGTGATTAATGCGAATTTCTTACAGAATTTCATAGCGTTCTTCCTCACTGTCAGATGCTTCACTCGCCATGCTGTCCCGAGTATCCGTCAGAACCGGCATTGCCCGATGACGCGCCCCCTGTACCGCCCGAACCATAGATATAAGTACAGTCATTCGAAATGATTGTGGAAAACCAGCCGTATTTAAATATTGAAAAAGACGGGCCTCCAGCGCCTCCGCCGCCATGGCCGCCGCTTCCGCCATGACCGCCTGAACCGCCGTTTCCTCCCTCGCCGATCTCATCGTTGCCATAGGTTGCGCCGGCGCCGCCGGCGCCGCCCGGCCCACCGGTTCCGCCTGATCCGGCGCTTCCGCCGTTCCCGCCATTGCCGCTCCTGATGGTACAGTTCTCGATCGTTATGTTCGATTCAATCACGAAAAGTCCAAATGAGGCGCCGCCTCCCTGGCCGCCTCCGCCGCTTTGACCGTTATCACCGCCTCCGCCGCCGCCTCCGCCGCCGTTGCCGGTGCCAGGAGTTGTGAACCAGCCGTAT
>CAZZHU010000195.1:0-7076 GCA_964654045.1 uncultured Leptospirales bacterium | reverse complement strand
AGTTATCTTTCCGCTTCTTTTTTCAAAATCAACTTCGATCCAGCCCGGTATTGAGTCAATCGCCTTGGCAAGTTTGATCGAATCTTCGAGCATGACGTTATTGGTATAATTTTCCCTGACGGTAATAACGGCACCCTCCACGACCCTGAAGGAAGGTATATTGACGATCTTGCCGTTAACCAGTACGTGTTTATGCTTGACCAACTGCCGTGCCTGGCTTCGCGACGATGAAAAACCCATTCTGAAAATTACATTATCCAGTCGGCGCTCCAGCAAAGACATCATGTTGTCGCCCGTAACGCCCTTCATCCGCAATGCATCATGAAAAAGCAGTCTGAATTGTTTTTCCAGCAGGCCATAACTTCTCCTGATCCTCTGCTTCTCCCGAAGCTGAACGGCGTAATCAGATAATTTCGCGCGCCTTTTCCTCGGGGGACCCGGAGGATATTTTTTCTTCCCCTTGATCGGACATTTGTCGGTAAGGCAGCGCTGGCCTTTCAACATGAGCGGCGTCATTTCACGCCGGCATAACTTGCACCGTGGACCGGTATATCTTCCCATACTACATCACTCCATTATACTCTTCTTCTCTTTTTAGGCCTGCATCCGTTATGAGGCACCGGAGTCACATCCTTTATTTTAGTTATATTAAGCCCCGACTGGAACAAAGACCTCACCGCGGCTTCTCTTCCTATTCCCGGGCCCTTGACGAATACTTCTACATTCTGCAACCCGGCGTTGGCGATTGCATTCTGCGCGGCTGTTTTCGCCGCCATTTGAGCCGCAAAAGGAGTTGATTTCCGGGAACCTTTAAAACCTGAACCGCCGGCAGACGCCCACGAAATAACGTTTCCCTGCATATCGGTCAGGGTGATAATAGTATTATTATAGGTAGCCTGGACGTAAGCTTTGCCGATGGGTACTACCCTTTTTTCCTTTTTCCGTGTTTTTACTTTTTTCCCTTTCACAAATTACTCCTTACTTGGCTAAAGTTTTCTTCTTGCCGCCGACGGGAGCGCCCCGTTTGCCTTTTCTCGTCCGTGCATTATTCTTCGTATTCTGGCCCCGCACCGGAAGGCCTCTCCGGTGCCGGATTCCCCGGTAGCAGCCGATATCCATCAGCCGTTTTATATTCATGGCGATTTCTGTTCTCAGATCACCTTCGACCTTGGTTACTTTTTCAATGGTTTTCCGGATATCATTGATCTCTTCATCGGCAAGATCCTTAACCCGCTTGTCCGGATCAACCTTGGCTTCCGCCAGAATATTTTTTGATGTTGCTAAACCAATGCCATAGATATAGGTCAATGCGACTTCTACTCTTTTATTATTTGGTAAATCAACGCCAGCTATACGTGCCATATACTCCTCTTACTACTATTACATTAATGTTTTTTTACGGTCCTGACCTTCTGGCGCTGCTTGTGACGGGGATTCGTGCATATGACCCGTACCACGCCATGCCGTTTGATGACCTTGCAATCATTGCAAATTTTTCTTACAGAAACTCTCACTTTCATCACGTACCTCTTTTAAACGGCTCCAGTTCTCTTCAGCGCCCGATACTTCGAATCAGTTTTTCGAGCGGTATATAATCCTGCCCCTGCTTAAATCATAGGGCGATAATTCCACTGTTACCTTGTCTCCCGCCAGAATCCTTATGTAGTGCATTCTCATTTTTCCGGATATATGCGCCAGAACAACATGTCCGTTATCCAGTTTCACCCTGAACATTGCATTGGGCAGAGGCTCTACAACAACGCCTTCAACTTCAATAGGTTCTTCTTTTGCCATATACTCTCGTTTTTTCAGTATGGAAACTCCGGATTCTAATGACGCCCTTTCATGCGGGCTCCCTTCATAAATCCATCATAATGCCTCATAAGGAGCTGCGACTCAATCTGCTGCAGCGTATCCAGGGCTACACCGACAATAATCAGGAGCGATGTGCCTCCGAAAAGGTGCGCCATTTCAACAGACACCTGCTCCGGCCATATGCTCAATACCAGATCAGGTATGATGGCAATAAAAGCAAGGAATATGGCACCTGATAAATTAATCTTATTCAGGATAGCCATGATATACTCAGCCGTGTTTTGCCCCGGCCTGATACCGGGAATGAATCCGCCATATTTCTTCAGGTTGTCCGCTATTTCAGTCGGATTGAAGCGGATGGCGGTGTAGAAAAAACAGAAAAAGATAATAAGACCGCTATAGAGTACTATGTATGGCACCTGTCCCGGCGAAAGCCAGAATTGGATTTTATTCATTATGCCCGAACTGGTACCGCCGACCATATGGATCATCTGCGTCGGAAATGTTATGATGGCCGCGGCAAAGATGATCGGGATAACGCCGGCAGCGTTGACACGGAGCGGTATATACTGGGCGCTCCGCTGGACCATGCCGCCACGGCTTGACTGCTTCTTACCGTACTGAACCGGAATCCTCCGCTGCCCAAGGGTCAGCAGGATTGAAGCGGCGACAACAGCCAGAAAAAGTCCGACAAGGATTATACCGATAATCGGTTCGCCGGAATCACCGATTTTTTTCATGGTCGCCATAAATGCCTGCGGCGCCCTTACCACGATACCGGCCATGATAATGAGCGAAATACCGTTGCCGATTCCGCGTTCCGTAATGATATCGCCGAGCCATACCAGCACCATGGTGCCGGTCGTGATGGTCACGACAGCTATAATGACAAACCAGATACCCGCGTCATCCGGCACGACCGCTCCGCCTGTTGTTGTCCTCATGCTCTTCATCCAGAAGGTCAGTCCGAAGGATTGGGCAGCGCAGAGAAAAACGGTTCCATACCTGGTATACTGTGTTATCTTTTTCTGCCCCTCATGGCCTTCCTTGGCAAGACGTTCCAGCGCCGGGAAAACCACCTTCAACAGGTCTATGATAATCGATGATGATATATAGGGCATGATGCCCAGCGCAAAAATAGTAAACCGTTTAAAAGCGCCGCCTGAAAACAGGTCGATAAAATCGAGCATGCCGCCCGCGCTCTGCGCCTGGGTAAAGTATTCCGACAGGGCATCAACATTGATGCCCGGTATCGGGATATGAGCGCCAACCCGGTACACAACCAGAATGAGCATGGTAAATAATATCCGTTTCCTTAAATCCGGAATCTTAAATATGTTTACGACAACGTTGGACATTAGTTACCCTGGCGCGTTCCTCTAAAAATATCTACGATCAATTTTCTTTCTTTGCCGGCATCGTGCGTACGTTCGCTTCGCCGCCGGCTTTTTTAATTTTTTCAATGGCCGTTCCTGAAAAGGCATCGGCCGTCACCTTGACAGCCTTCGTAATATCCCCGTTACCAAGGATTTTCACCAGTTTGTCGGTCCGGGTTATCGCCCCTTCCTTCTTCAAAACTTCCGGGTTGATTTCCGATAATCCCATCTTCTCAATCAGGGAAATATTTACGACCTGGAATTCTTTCTTCGTATAATTATTAAAGCCCCGCTTCGGAACGCGCCGCTGCAGAGGCATCTGGCCGCCTTCGAACCATGCATAATGCTTCTTCCCGGCCCTGCTGAGCTGTCCATCATGGCCCTTGCCGCTCTGGCTGCCATGACCGCTGCTGTTCCCGCGGCCGACCCTTTTTCTTCGCTTGATGCTATCAGGCTTTTTCAGCAAATATATTCCTTCCATAATGCCATCTCTCTACTGATCAATATGTTTCACGCTCACCAGATGACTCACCTTGTCGATCATGCCCCGCACGACCGCGTTATCATCATGGATGCGCTCGGCGGACATCTTTCTCAAGCCAAGTGCCCTGAGGGTCGCCTTCTGCTTCGGCAAGGTGCCGATGCTGCTGCGTATCTGCTTCACTAACAGTTTTTTTGCCATATATTCACCCAACTATTCCCATAACTTGCTCAGAGGAACATCCCGAAGCTTCGCGGCTTCTTCATAACTTCGCAGCTGGAGCAACCCATCAAGCGTCGCTTTTACCAGATTGACCGGGTTCCGGGATCCCTGTGCTTTTGAAAGCACATCGCTTACGCCGGCCCGCTCGAGAACGGCCCTGACGGATGCACCGGCGATAAGACCGGTACCGGGGGCCGCCGGTTTGAGTATGACCTTGGCAGATTTAAATTTGCCGATTACCTGATGAGGAATCGTATGTTTATGAAGATTCACCCTGAAAATATTTTTCTTGGCGTCTTCTTTGCTTTTATCTATTGCATCCGGCACTTCATTTGCCTTGCCGAAACCTATACCGACATGACCCTTGCCGTCGCCGATGACCGCCAGCGCGTTAAATGAAAACCGTCTGCCCCCTTTGACGACCTTGGCAACACGGTTGATGGTGACAATTTTTTCCGAAAGTTCCAATTCGGCAGAAGATGTCTTCTTTCTTTTAAGTTTCATTATTGCGTCTCCTAGAACTCCAGGCCGCTTTCGCGAGCCGCATCAGCAAAGGCCTTGACCCTGCCGTGATATATAAAACCATTTCTGTCAAAAACGACTTTTTTAATGCCGGCCTTCACGGCCTTTTCGCCCAATAATTTACCAAGCATCTTGGCCCCTTCCTTATTGGCCTTGTTCTTCATCGCAGGAAATTCCTTGGAGAGGGTTGACATGGCCACCACGGTATGCTGCTTCTGATCATCAATTATCTGAGCGTATATATTACTGTTATATTTGCTGATGCACAGACGCAGCACGTCCTTGTTGGTGCTGATCTTTTTCTTGATGATAAATCTTCTTCTGGTAATCCGTTTCTTTTTCAGTGCGATCTTATCCATTGCTATTTACCCGTTTTTCCTGCTTTTTTCCTTACCCTTTCGTCTTTGTACCGGATTCCCTTTCCTTTATATGGTTCCGGGGGGCGGAGTTTGCGTATGTTCGCAGCAACCTGGCCGACCTCCTGCTTGCTTGCTCCTTTTATCCTGAACTTGGTGGCTTCCTGTACTTCAATGGTAATCCCCGCAGGCGGAGAAAAAACTATGGGATGGGAAAATCCAAGCTGGAACTGCACGTCTTTATTCTGCTGAACGACGCGGTATCCGACCCCGACAATCTCCATGTTCTTCTCAAAACCCTGCGATACGCCGGCCACCATATTGTTTACGAGGGCCCGTGTCAGACCTGAAGCCGCGGCGATTTTTTTATCTTCTTTTGAATTCTTCGCAATTATTAAAATAACGCCATCCTTGATTTCCAGATCGATGCCGTCCATCAGAGTCAGTTTGTCCTCACCCAGGGGACCTTTGACAGAAATGGTCCTGTCTTTATAATCTACTGTTACGCTTTTCGGTATTACAACCGGTTTCCTAGCTACTCGTGACATTGCCGATACTATCCTGTTATGATATTTCGCACAAAATTTCACCGCCGACATTCATCTTTTTCGCGGTTTTATTGGTTATTATTCCTTTTGATGTCGATATGATCCATATTCCGATATTATTATAAATTGGAACAAGCTCTTCGGCCTTGATATACACTCTTCTGCCGGGCTTGCTGACGCGCGTCAGGTTTAAAATTGCCGGCTGGTTTTCATCGGTATATTTCAGATATATGCGCAATATTTTCTGCCGATTATCATCATTCAACTTGAAGTTTTTAATAAATCCTTCATCCTTCAAAATCTTCGCAATTGAAACCTTCATCTTCGACGAAGGGACATCGACGATCAGATGCCCGGCTTTAATGGCATTCCGTATTCTCGTCAACATATCTGCAATGGGGTCTGTAATAGCACTCATGTGTTCTTATCCTGAACGATTATTTTTTTTACCACGATGATTTCACAACGCCGGGTATTTTCCCCTGGCTCGCAAGTTTCCTGAAGCAAATCCTGCACATCTCAAACCTTCTCAGGTAACCGCGGGATCTTCCGCAAATTTTGCACCTGTTGTGCCACCGCACCTTGTATTTGGGGCCGCTTTCCTGTTTCGCCCATAAGCTCGTTCGTGCCACAGTTGTATCTCCTATGATCTAAAAGGCATTTTAAATTCGTTCAACAGCGCCCTGGCCACTTCCTTCTTCTTGGCCGTTGTCACGATCGTAATATTAATGCCATGTATTTTATCGACTTTGTCGAAATCAATTTCCGGAAAAATAATCTGTTCCATAACAGAAAAGTTGTAATTGCCGAAATTATCGAAGGATTTCGGCGACAGCCCCTTGAAGTCACGCACCCGGGGAAGGGCCACGTTGATCAGGCGGTCAAGAAATTCGTACATACGATCGCCGCGCAGTGTGACCCGGGCGCCTACGTCCATGCCGTCCCTGATCTTGAAATTGGCGATCGACTTTTTCGAAAGCGTTTTTACCGCGCGCTGGCCGGTTATGTTGGTCAACTCCTCAACGACGGCCTTCATGCCGTTCGGGTTAGCATGCCCGTCGCCCATGCCCACATTCAGGACTATTTTTTCGAGCTTCGGGACCTGCATGATGGAAGTAAATTTAAAACTACCCATCAGTTTCTTTTTTATATTCTTTTCGTACTCTTCTCTCAATCTTGCAGCCATTGCTACTGTCCTTTTCAATCCAAATGTATTACTAATCTAAACTCTTGCCGCATTTCTTGCAAACTCGCACCCTGGTCTTGTCCCTATACTGGATGCCGATGCGGACGCCCTTCTTGCATTTATCGCAGAAAATCATGACGTTTGAAATATCAATGGGAAATTCCATATTCACGACACCGCCTTTCGGCTGTTCCGGTCCCGGTTTGAGATATTTTTTTCTTTTATTGATTCCTTCGACAATGATTTTCGCTGTCTTGGTCCCGACCTTCAGCACTTTTCCGCGCCTTCCGCGATCGGCGCCAGCGGTCACGACGACGTTATCATTCTTTTTTATCCGAGTTGTTATATTTTCCTGCTTCATGTGATTCACCTTTCTAAAGAACCTCGGGAGCAAGAGACACGATTTTAAGAAAGTTCTTGTCGCGCAGTTCCCGTGCAACCGGCCCGAATATACGCGAACCCCGGGGTTCGCCTTTTGCATCAATTATCGCCACAGCATTATCGTCAAACCTGATATACGAGCCGTCTTTCCGTCGAACCGGGCTTGTGGTACGAACGACAACGGCCCTC
>CAZZHU010000194.1:0-7141 GCA_964654045.1 uncultured Leptospirales bacterium | reverse complement strand
AATTCCTGGAGTCCGAAAAAGAGCGGCAGCTGTACGAAGTTGGTCCCCCAGAAATGCGTGAGCATGTACCACCCGTCAGACATGGTTTTGACCCTGAAATAGATGCCGCCGAAGACGAAGAGGTGGTAGGTGATCACTATCATCAGGGCGCCCTTCACGCCCTCGAGAAACCGGGGGAACTTCTCTTTCCTGGTGCTCATGACCGCCACGGGCAGCACCAGAAGGGCGGCGAGACCGGTCCCGATCCTTCCGCCGAGGCCCAGGCCGATCTGTTTCCCGAAGACGGCCGTCGCGGCGACAAGAGCAAAAATGACGAAATAGACCGCCGGCGGCACCTTCGCCAGGGTCCCGAAAAATTTCTCGCGCACAACGGCGCGCATTTTCGCGGTCAGGCGGCTTATCACTATCAGCACGCCGTTCAGGGCGCCCCACACGACCAGGGGCCACTGGGCGCCGTGCCAGAGCCCGCTCAGGGTAAAGACGAGGACCGTGTTAAAATGCCACCGGAACTTGCCTCCCTTGTTCCCTCCCAGGGGGATATAGAGATAGTCCTTGAACCAGGAGATGAGGGAGATGTGCCACCGCCGCCAGAGGTCTCCGATGGAGTTGGCGAGGAAAGGCCTCCGGAAGTTGGGCATGAGGTCGTACCCCATGACCTGGGCGGTGCCGATGGCGATGTCGGTATAACCCGAAAAATCGCAGTAGACCTGGATGCCCAGGAAATATATTGCCATCAGGATGGGAAGGCCGTCGAAATACTGGGGCTGGCCGTATATCATGTTCGTGTATTGCCCCAGCCGGTCGGCGATGACGAGCTTCTGGAAAAAGCCCCAGCCCATGAGGATGAGGCCGTTTACGACCCGGTCATAATTGAAATCGACCTTCCGGTACAGCTGCGGCAGGAGCCGCGTGGACCGCTCAATGGGACCGGAGAGGAGGGTCGGGAAAAAGCTGACGTACAGGGCGAACATCCCGAAATGGCGCTCCGGTTCGCGGGTTCCCCGGTACACGTCAACGGTATAGGAAAGCGCCTGGAAGGTGTAAAAAGATATGCCCACCGGGAACAGCAGGTGCAGGACCGGCGGGGTATAGGTCCTCCCGAAGAGGGCCATGAGGTCACTGATGCTGTTGTTGAAAAAACCGAAATACTTGAACATGAAAAGGATGCCGAGATTCACCGCGACACTCAGGGCAACGCAGAGCTTCTTGACCCGATCCGGCCGGTTGTGCATCAGCAGGGCCGTGGCATACACGGTGACCGTCGTCGTCATTATCAGGAAGGCGTATTTGGGGTCCCACCACATGTAGAAAAGGTAGCTGGCGACGAGCAGGTATACCCATTTGAACCGCTGGGGTACTGCGAAAAAAATCGCCACCACGATTACGAAAAATACGAGATATTGTAATGATACAAGTGACATAGCCTGGGCCGTACCCCGGTAAAAAAGATAACAAGCAATACAATGATTGACGCCCCGCTGTCAATAAAAAAAAACAATATCGCTGAACGCCGTCCTCAATCCTGGTTCGAGACCAGCATCCCGGCGCAAAACATCTCGATTTCATGGTCCACTCCCAGGTATCCCCTGTATTTCAGGAGAAGTGAATCCCGGTCGTTTTTCGCCTTTTCAATGAGGTTTTTCGTGCGGGTGATAGTGCCCTTGAGATTCCTGCCGTACCATTTGAACTGGGCCTCCAGAAGCCCGAGTTTTTCTTCCAGCTCGGCTATCCGGCGATCGGAGGATTCCTTTATTTTTTCAATTTCCGGGTCGATACTGACGTCAAGGCTCTGGCTCATCATCTTCTTCCGGTTTCCGATCTTCTCATCGACCCTGGCGCGCGCCCCGGCGAAATAATATTCCATGTCCGCCGCCGCCACGGCGGCGCCCCCTTCCGCGCCGGAAACGTCTCCGGTGTTTTCCTGGCAGCTGAGCTCGGCCTCGATGGCTTCCAGGTCAGCGGGCGAAAGGCCGCCGTCCCGCGCCACAACGACCGGCATGATCTCCCTCGTGCGCGCCACCGATGTGAAGGTCACCAGGTAATAGAACACCATGCCGGTGAAGGGGACCGGGTACCGCACCGACTGGACGCCGGTGAAGCCGCCGAAGGCGCGGTCCTGGCAGTGCGCCACCAGGCGGTCGATGACCGGGTGTCCGAAGGCGAGGAATTCCAGCTGTTCCCGGTCAAGGGCCGTCCCGCTGTCAAAGGTGCCCGGGCGCCAGCCGCTCCCGCCGTCGCAGGCAACGCGGTACAGTCCGCCCTCGCCCCCGGCAAGGAACTGCCCGACGCTGCCGTCGGTCTCCCTGAGGCGGTTCACGAAGCGCTCGATCCTCCTGTTGGAAAACTTGCGCTCCTTCAGGGTAACACGGTAATACTCGTCGTAGTTGAAATCGATCCGGTCAGCGACGGTGAGCTCCGAGATCTTTTCGTACCCCTTGCGGGCCAGCTCAAGACGCAGCTCCACCTCGCTGTCCACCGAAGCATTGCTGCGCAGGCCCGCGGCCATCTCCATGAAGAGGGACCCGAGCTTCAGCTCGTCCTCGATCTGGCCCAGGAGCACGTCCGGCGAGCCTATCGATTCCTCGAAGAGCCGGAGCTTGCGCTCCAGGATCTCCAGCACCCGCTCTGCCACGGTGTCCTTCGTGGAAAAATTATAAATGTACACGTCGTCCGGCTGGCCGAAGCGGTGGAGCCTGCCGATGCGCTGCTCGATCTTCAGGGGCGACCAGGGAAGGTCATAGTTGATGAGGATATTGCAGAACTGCATGTTCCTCCCCTCGCCGCCGGCCTCGGTGGAAATGAGTATCTGCGCCTCGTCCCTGAAGCGGGCCATGGCCCGTTCCTTTTCATCGCGGTTCAGGGAGCCGTGAAACACTTCGATGTCATAGGCTCGCAGGATTTCCTTCAGGTAGTCCTGGGTCGTCCTGAACTGCGTGAATATGAGGAACTTTTTGAAGCCTTTTTTCTTCAGCGAGCGTATGAGATCAGCGAGCTTTTCAGCCTTTTTGTTGACCGTGATGGCCCGCGACATCCCGACAAGGCGTTCCAGGGTATCGGCCTCCTTCCGCATCTCCGCGATGGTCGTCCGCGAGGTCATGCAGACCAGGTCGTTCACGTCCTCTGCGCTGTCGATCAGGTCGGGCTCGTCGATGGAGGCTTCGCGGTCCATGCGCCGCTCCAGCTCGGCCCGGTCGGCCAGCTCGCGCAGGCGGTTCATCCGCCGCTCCAGGGCGCACCCCAGCGCGTGTGTCGATGAATCGAGGAGCTTCTGGAAAATGGTCATGACAAAACCGACGGCGCGGTTCTCGCTCTGCATGGCGCGGTTGAACTCCTCGGTAACGTAGAGGGTGGTCGCGTCATAGAGGTCGCGCTCGTCAGGGTAGAGGTCGAACCGCACGGTGCGCGCGCAGCGACGGGTGAAGCCGCCCACCTCCCGCTTCGTGCGGCGTATCAGGACCGGCGCGAGCTTTCCCCGCAGCGTCGACAGGTCCGCGCTGTCAATGCAGTAATCGTAATAGTAGGACTGGAAGGGGCCCAGGATATTGGGATCCAGGAGCGCGATGAGGTAATAGAGCTCCTCCAGGACGCCCCGGAACGGGGTTGCCGTGAGAAGCAGGAGCGCCCTGGTGCGCTCCGCTATCACCTGCGCCGCCTCGTAGGCGAGGGTGGCCCTCTTCGAGTCCCTTCGCAGGCGGTGCGCCTCGTCGAAGATCACCGCGTCCCACGAGGTGCCCTGGAGCACCTTCAGGTACCGGCGGTTCTTGATGAAATCGAGGGAGCATATCATCTTGTCGTGCGCCTCCCAGGGATTGGCCGTCCTCTTTGACTGCGTAATGCGCCGCAGTTCCTTCCGGTCCATGATGGTGAACCTGTCGTTGAACTTGCTCTGCATTTCGTTCTGCCACTGGCACATGAGGGACGCGGGGCAGACGATGAGCATGCGCCGGTACTGGTGGCGGTACTCGAGCTCCTTGATGATGAGGCCGGCCTCGATGGTCTTGCCGAGCCCCACCTCGTCGGCGATGAGGAAGCGCTGCTTCAGGGCGCTCAGGACCCGGTGGGTGCTGTCCACCTGGTGCGCCAGGATCCGGGTGCGTGAATTGGAAAGCGACAGGATCTTGTTGTGCGAATAGGCGAGCTGGAGCGAATAGGCCTCGAGGCGCAGTAGAAAATTCATGTTGAATGCCGGGGATCCGCTTTCGAGGAGGCGGCGGATGAAGCCTTCCCCGGTTATGCCGTCATCTTCAGGCTCGCCGACCGCTGCGCGGTAAGAAAATAGATCGGCCTCTTCGCCGCTCTGTTCCGGAATTTTTTCATCCATGCGATCAGTACCCTGTTGGAACCGGCTCATATCTCCAAGATTTTTTTCGGATTACCGCGTTAAAAAATCCCCCCGTGCCCCAGGGGGATAAGTTAAAAAGTTATCAAAAGGAGGTATCGAAATATAGCTGATGAGACATAATATGCTGATTGAATAATAATTGCAAGAACTTTTTATAAAATTAATGTTATCCGCGACATGGATTATTGCTATTTGTCATCGCGAGCGTAGCGAAGCGATCATGTTATTGCATAACTTAATGATTATAATTGCAAGATTGCTTCGTCGCCATGCTTCTCGCAATGACAAAGTGAAAGATGCACTTTCATTTATCAAAAAATCCCCCTTCCCCCCTTGACGATTGGCATATTATATAGTAAATTATAATTGGTCGGACCACCCGACCAATTAAGTAAAATCCCGGTGGGAGTAAATCATGGCTGCGCTGAACCCGCTCCATAAAACTCGGCTTCATGAAGGCATCGTCTCCCAGCTGGAGAAAAAGATACTCTCCGGCGAATTCCGTGACGGGGACAAGCTCCCGCCGGAGCGCTACCTTGCCGGGAGCCTTAACGTCAACAGGTCGACCCTCCGCGAAGCCTTCAAGAAACTGGAGATGCTCGATCTCGTGGAAATCCGCCACGGCGACGGCGTGTACGTGAAGGACTACCTCGACAGCGGAAGCCTGGAACTGCTGCCGGAGCTCATGCGGACCGGCGGCACCATTAACATCGGAATCCTGAAGGGCTTTCTCGATCTCCGGCGCCTGATCCTCCCCGACATGGCCTCCCAGGCGGCCCTGAACAGGACCGGCGAGGACCTCGCCGGCATAGAGCGCGTGATCCGTCATGAAGACATTTCCCTGAACGACAGGGACATGATGCTGTACCGGCTCATCGCCCGGGCGAGCAGGAACATACCGTTTCTCATCGTGCTCAATTTCTTCAACAACAGCGGCCTGGTCGAAGAACTGCTGACATTGTATTTTGCCGACAGGACCAACCTGAAACGGACCACGCGGTTCTACGATGAAATACTCGAGGCAATACGCGAGCAGGATCCCGAGAAATCCAGGCGGGTCATGCATGACCTCCTCGTGTTCGCCGAACGTAAAACCATAAAAATTCTGAATGAAAAACTGGACAGGGACGCACTGCAATGAAGCGGTTAATCGGGCAGTATGGCGGTAACGCAGCAAGGGCTGATTCATCGAATCCACAATCTCACGGCGGAGGCTGATATGGGCAGGAAATCATTCAACCCGATGAAAAGCGCCTACATAAAGAAACTCGCGGCGCGGCATGAGCAGAAAACCTTCACCGAATTCCGTCCATTACCGGAATCCCTCAGGAAGGATGTTGAAGCCGGCGTGAGGGATATCTTCGACTTCTACGGCGGCAGGAAACTGCTGAAATCAAGCGGAGACGTCTACATCAAGCCGAACGCCGTCGATTCAAAGCCCTACGCCTACACCCGGCCGGAGGCGCTGGAGGCGGTGGTCCGTTACTGGAAGGACGCCGGCGCCAGGAACATCTACGTGTTCGAGAATTCAACCCAGTGCAACATCACGCGCCTGGTCTTCCGGATCACCGGCTACGCGAAGATATGCAGGGAGCTGGGCGCGACACCCATCTATCTCGATGAAGAAAAAACCACTAAAGTCTCCTTTTCGGACAAGACCAGGCCCATCGGGTCATCGGGCCCCTACGACCGGAACAGCTACCGGATATCGAAGACCGTGGCCGAGATTATGGCCCGGCGCGACGAGGTCCTCTACATCAACCTGCCAAAGCTGAAAACCCACTCCATGGGCGTCGTGACCCTGGGCATCAAGAACCAGTGGGCATTCCCGCAGCACGAGGACCGTGGATACGACCACAACTACAACCTCCACAGCAAGCTCGCCGATGTCCTGGAACGGATCCGGCCCGATTTCACCCTCATCGAGGGGATCGAGGGAAGCATCTACGGCCACTACAACGCCCTGGCCCTGGCCGACACCTGCATCAGGCCCTTCGGTCTCCTCATCGGGAGCCCCAACGTAGTGGCCGCGGACATCGTCGGGGCGCGCGTTTTCGGCTATGACGTGAAGTACGTGCCCCATATAAAACTGGCCGTCGAACGGAAGCTCGGCCACGGCGTGGCGAAACTCTCGGACATCGATATACGCGGCGATTACCGCGACATGAAGAATTTCGACATCATCGGCGATCTAAAAAAATTCGGCGGCAAGTATCCCTTCGACCTGTACAACGACTTCCCTGCGGACGTGAAGATCATCAGGGGACGCGAGATGGCCTGCCGCGAGGGGTGCGTGAACAATCCCCTCGCCGTCATGCAGTCACTGGCGAAGGACTACAACGGCAGGGGCGGATGGGCACTGCTGATGGGAAAGGGCTTTGACCGGCGCGAGATCGATTCGATCATCGGCCCGGTCCTTGTCGCCGGCCACTGCGCCATCGAGGAATTGGGCGATGTCCTGATCCGGCGGCTGGGAAAGAAGATGGTCTACCGGAGCGGCCTCTGCAACGACCTCCAGGCCACGACCGAATCGATGTGTCACTTGATGAAGGTGAACCCGATGAAGATGGCGCCGGTGAATCCCCTGGTATCGCTTTATTGCGTTGCGCGGGCCTTTATGAACAAAACCCATGGGAAGCTGGTCAATCCGGCGTCCCATTTATTTAAATTGAGATGAATATAATCAATGTGTTACTGTAAGGAGTCCCGATGTAAGCAACCTCACCCCCGACCGCCGAGCGCTCTTTGGCCATCCTGGCCGCGCTCGGCACTGCGACATCCTGTCGGGAGCCTCTCCAT
>CAZZHU010000193.1:2302-7197 GCA_964654045.1 uncultured Leptospirales bacterium | reverse complement strand
GACGGCACCTACAAGATCACCGGCCAGAAGATTTTTATCTCCTCCGGCGACAACGACTATTACAAGAACATGATACACCCCGTCCTCGCGCGTATCGAAGGAGACCCGGCGGGTACCAAGGGTATCTCCATCTTCATCGTTCCCAAGTTTCTGGTCAATAAAGACGGCTCACTGGGCGCTCACAATGACGTCAACTGCGCCGGCATCGAGCACAAGATGGGCATCAAGGGTTCTGCCACCTGTACCCTGAGCTTCGGCGACAACGGTAACTGCAAGGGTTTCCTCCTCGGCGAAGAGCGGAAAGGGATGAAGATCATGTTCCAGATGATGAACGAGGCCCGTCTGGGCGTCGGCATGCAGGGCCTGTCGGTCGCCAGCGCCGCCTACATGCATTCAGCCACCTACGCGAAGAACAGGATCCAGGGCGCCCATGTCACCCAGATGCTGAACCCCGAAGCAAAGGGCGTCAATATCAGCCAGCACCCCGATGTCAAGCGGATGCTCCTCTGGATGAAGTCCCATGTCGAGGGTATGCGGTTCATCACCTACTACCTGACACACGCGCTGAACGTGGCCGCGGTCGCCGAAGGCGAAGAGGCCAAAGAAGCCATGGCGATTGCCGAGATCATGGTGCCGATCAACAAGGCCGGCAACACGGACAAGAGCGTTGAGGTTGCTTCCGAGGCGATGCAGGTATACGGCGGATACGGATTCTGCCAGGAGTATCCTGTCGAGCAGATGATGCGGGACTCCAAGATCACCGCAATTTATGAAGGAACCAACGGCATCCAGTCGATGGACCTGACCATGCGGAAAATATTGATGAACCCCGAGCAGTACAACTACACCATCCTCAAGAAGAGAATTTCGGAAGCCGTCAAGAAAGCCAAGGGCGTCGTCGACGACAAGTATGTAGCCCTGGTCGAGAAAGGCGTCCAGAAACTCGACGAGGTCATCCAGATGATGAAGGACCAGATGGCGAAGGGCCAGTTCCTGCACCTGTTCATGAACGCGACGCCGCTGCAGCAGGCGATGTTCATGCTCTGCATGGCATGGGGCCATATATCCTCCCTGACCATCACCCAGCCCAAGATGAAAGAGCTCGTGGGCGACAAGAAAGGAGAGGAACGCGATAAATTGCTCAAAGACAACGCCGAAGCGGCATACTACACCGGCAAGGTGCTGTCGTCACAGTTCTATCTCGGCGCCGAGTTCCCGAAATACTTCGGCAAAATCGAGGCCCTGATGTTCGGCGAATCAGCCGTCATCAAGGCGTCAGATCAGATTTTCACGGGGATGCTCGATCAGTAGTAACACGAACAACGAATTCTGTAAAAAGGCCGTCCATCATGGGCGGCCTTTTTTTTAACCTCACCCCCTGGCCCCCTCTCCATAAAATGGAAAGGTGGAATAAGAAATAAATACTTACAACTGAAGCCCTCTCCTTACTAAGGAGAGGGCGCGCAGAGCGCGGGTGAGGTCTGAGAGGGGGCCAGGGGGTGAGGTCTTACAAAGGAGAATGGGGCAGAGGGTGAGGATTCAAGGAGAGGGCGCGCAGAGCGCGGGTGAGGTCTGATAGGGGGCCAGGGAGTGAGGGGCATATACTTACTACTATTAAAAATAAAAAAAATAAAATTTATATTGATAAAATTTGGACACTGTACATAATTATGTCACATTAGAATTATTGTGATTAATACTACTGATATGAAAAAAACTTTTAATTCGCGGCGGCGCCTGTTCGTTACCGGACATGATGAGACTTTGAACAGGAGAAAGCCGATCATGAAGCAGGGAAGATTATTCATGCCTGAAGACCCGCCTCCGGGCAGGGTGCCCCTGACGGAGGGAGAGAGGATCCACGCTGTTGCCCTTGCCATGCTTTCCTGTCCCGGGGCGCACAGGGTATGGACGATGAGCGCGGCGCGCAGGCCGGATGAGATATACCGGATTATTAGCGCCGGCGCGGAACCGCGTACCCAGGGCTATTGTACCGGGGTATATCCGCGGAACCCCCTTGATGCGGCCGAGGTCATTGTACGGGATACGGAAAAAAAATCGATCAGGATCCTGACATACTGGGACCATGATTACCCGGCCCTGCTGAGGGAGATACAATGCCCGCCGCTGGCGCTGTACTTCAAGGGAATGCTTCCGGAAGGAACGGCCGTGGCCGTTGTGGGAACGAGAAAATCGGATGCCCGGTCATCGTCGGTGGCCAGGCGTATCGCCCGTGAGCTGTCCGCCCGTGGATGCGCGGTAGTGAGCGGTATGGCCGTCGGCATCGACCGGGAGGCGCACCTTGGCGCCCTTGAGGGGGGAGGGTTGACGGTAGGCGTCCTTGCCAACGGGATAGATATTATTTATCCATGGCCGAACAGGGACCTTTACCGGCTTATCGAGGCATCACGGGGATCGGCCCTGGTTTCCGAATATCCGCCCGGCATCTTTGCCGGGAAGTGGACCTTTGTCCGCAGAAACCGGATCATCAGCGGCCTCTGCGCCGGTACCGTGGTGGTAAAGGCCGGGGAGCGGAGCGGCGCTCTCATCACGGCGCGCCACGCGGTTGAACAGAACCGCGAGGTCTTCGCCTGCGCCGGGGGTTCCTTCGAAGAGGAATACGCGGGCTGCCACCGCCTGGTCAGGGACGGCGCGGTCCTTGTCTCGTGCACCGAGGATATCCTCACGGAGCTGTCGCGGGTTCCCGCTGCGGCCTCGTTCAGGCCCGCCGGGGAGCCATGCGTGTTGTACGGCAGCGCGACCGGTACCGGGGATGCCGTTCCCGCTGAACCGCGGCCTGACACGCTGGAAGGAAGGATATTCCTGCTCCTGTCCTCCGGGGAGCGCGACATCGATTCCATTGTCCGTGAGCTGTCCGCGGCGACCGGGGAAGTCAGCGAGGCCGTCGTCTCTCTTGAACTGGACGGCAGGATCATTCGAAACGGCAATACTATTTCACGATTGTGAGGAAGAGCGCCGCGCCGCCGCTTACAGCGGAAGGGTCGCGCGGTATTACAGTTCAGGTTGCGAAAATGAAAGTAAAACTGATATTTGCCATACTGATATCGGCGGTCATGCTGGTATCGATCTCCCAGATCTTCTCGATCCCGCCCTACGCGGGGGACATCTTCCCCGTGTACAGGTCGGGATACTTCAACGAGCTGGAGCGCGGCTTCGGCGTCATAACCGATTCGTTCGTGGGGATCAAGTCGATGGCGAAACCGGAATACGCGTGGATTTTTCTGAACGATACCTCGATCGCCCATGACATGGACATCAGGGTGTATGATCACCGCGGCTATCATGTTCCCGCTCCGGGGGAGAAGAGCGGAAAGCAGGATAAAAAAGTTTACGAAGTCATCAACCGGCTCGGGCCGTCTATCCATTCGGAGATTCGCGGCGGCAGATATTATTCCGTAATACCGCTGACGGCGCGGGGCGAATGTAAATTCTGCCACACCCGATGGAACAGGCGCGACGTGATCGGCGCCCTCAGTTTCAGCAGGCCCTATAACGCCACCGTCTATTATTCATCTGAACGGATAATTATTTTTGTGCTTATAACGATAATTCTCGGCGCTCTTCTCTATGCAGTTTTACGATGGGACCCCGGGAAGAATATAAAAGAATTATTTGACAAATAAGACCATATATTTCCTGTTGTTATGAAGCAGCGGAAACGTACCGTGAAGGCCGAAAGAAATACGGGGATGCATAATGAACAAACGCAACAGCAGCAAGGCGGGCACGCTGGTTATCGTCGAGTCACCTTCCAAGGCGAAAACCATCCACAAATACCTGGGTGATGACTACGTCATATCATCTTCCGTCGGTCACATCATCGATCTGCCCAAGTCGAGGCTTGCCATCGATATCGGAAATGATTTCAAGCCGGAATACATAACCATACGCGGCAAGGCGAAGATCCTCAACGAACTGAAGAAACAGGCGGCCTCCGTGACGCGCGTGCTCCTGGCGACTGACCCTGACCGCGAGGGAGAGGCCATATCCTGGCACCTCTCCAACGCTCTTGCCGATAAAAACAGCGACATCAAGCGGATCGAATTCAACGAGATCACCGAGCATGCGGTAAAGGACGCCGTGTCACATCCGCGGGAAATCAACATGGACCTGGTGAACGCCCAGCAGGCGCGGCGTGTCCTTGACCGCATCGTCGGCTACAACATAAGCCCCATTCTCTGGAAAAAGGTGAAGAAGGGACTGTCGGCCGGCAGGGTGCAGTCTGTCGCGCTCAAGGTCATCTGCGACCGTGAGCGGGAGATAGACAATTTCATACCGGAGGAATACTGGTCACTCGACGCGGAGCTTGCGCATAAATCGAAAACGTTCAAGGCGCAGCTGGCTGCGTTCCGCAACGAAAAGATAAAAATACGGTCAAAGGCCGAAGTTGAAGCGGTGCTGGAAAACCTGAAAGGCAGGACGATGACGGTGCGGGACGTGAAGGTCCAGGAACGGAAGCGCAAACCCGTGGCGCCCTTCATAACCAGCAAGCTCCAGCAGGATGCCGCCAACAGGCTCGGATTCACCTCGCAGAAGACGATGATCATCGCGCAGCAGCTGTACGAGGGGATCGATATTACGGGTGAAGGTCCGACTGGACTCATCACCTACATGAGAACGGATTCAACGCGGGTCGCCGATTCGGCCCTCCAGGCGGTGAGAAAATATATCCTCGATACCTTCGATAAGGATTATCTTCCCGAGACCAGTAACTCCTATACCAATAAGAAGGGCGCCCAGGACGCGCACGAGGCGGTCCGGCCGACCGATGTGTTGCGGACCCCGGAATCGCTGAAAGGGGACCTTACCCGCGACCAGTATAAGATCTACGATCTTATCTGGAAGCGCTTCGTGGCGTCCCAGATGACCCCGGA
>CAZZHU010000193.1:0-2292 GCA_964654045.1 uncultured Leptospirales bacterium | reverse complement strand
AACCTTGAGGCCGGCGAGTATCTCTTCCGGGCGAACGGCAGCAGGGTGCTCTTCAAGGGATTCACCGCCGTGGACAAGAGCGATAAATCCGAGCGCTCCTCGCTGCCGCATCTTGCCGTGGGGGATGATGTGCAGGTCAATGAATTCTTTCCCGAACAGCATTTCACTTCGCCGCCGCCCCGGTACAATGACGCATCCCTCGTGAAGTTCCTCGAGGAGTCCGGCATCGGCCGTCCCTCGACGTACGCGCCGACGATCAATACCCTGGTGAAGCGCTATTACGTGACCAGGTCCGGAAAGCAGCTGGTGCCGACCATACTGGGGAAGCTGGTCAATGACATCATGGCCAAGCATTTCGCCTCCCTGGTTTCGATCGATTTTACCGCCAACATGGAAGACCGTCTCGATCATATTGAAGATGCGAAAACGGACTGGAAGAAGATGCTGCACGAATTCTACGGCCCCTTCAAGGATACCCTTGACCAGGCGGAGATAAACATCGAGGAGATGAAGGGAATTCTCGACGTGGAGACCGATATCGTCTGCGAACAGTGCGGCCGGAAGATGGTCAAGAAGCTGGGCAAGTTCGGCTTTTTCCTGGCGTGTCCCGGCTTCCCGGAGTGCAGGAATTCAAAGCCCCTTCCCCTGGGGAAATGTCCCCGGTGTGAAAACGGCGACGTGGTGAAGCGTTCATCCAAAAAGGGGAGGGGCGGCACCTTTTACGCCTGTACCAATTACCCGACCTGCGAATTCTTCACCAGGGACAATCCGGCCGAGAAGGCCTGCCCCCGCTGCGGCAGGCTCCTGTTTAAAAAGACGATTAAAGGAAAGGGAGAGAAGCTCATCTGCCTGAACGAATCGTGCAATTACCAGGTGGAGCTACTTGATGAATCACAGACGTCAAACGGCAATGGCAGCGGAAACGGCCAGAACACTAACGGCACCGAGCAGCAGGAGGCATGACCGCTGAAATAGATCAATTCATGAGGTATCTCGGCAGCGAGAAGAACTCATCGGAAAAGACGCTGGAAGCGTACGGCAGGGACCTGCGGCAGTTCAACCGGTTCCTGTGCGGCGATCCCGGCCCTGAAGTCCGCGACCGGTATGAAGTGCGGGCCGCCGTTGTCAACGACGATGTCCCCATCGCGTCGATCGGCGGCGACGATATAACGGCTTTCATAGAATATTCCTATGACTGCGGACTGAAGCGGTCCAGTATCGAGCGGAGAATAGCAGCGCTACGGTCATTTTTTTCTTTCCTCTTCAACAAGGGCTATATAGAACAAAATCCGGCTGTAAAGATCGGCTACCCCAGGAAAGAATCACGTCTCCCCGGTTTCCTGCACCTGAACCAGATAGAAGAACTCCTGGACTTCAAGCTCGAAACATTCATTGATTTCCGGGACCGGGCTGTCCTGGAGGCATTTTACTCTACCGGGGCGCGGGTTGCGGAGCTCTGTTCCGCCGATATCGCGGACGTTGACTTCTCCAGCAAGAGGCTCAGGGTTACCGGGAAGGGCTCGGAAGAGCGCATCGTTTTTATCACTGACGGCGCCGCGGCCCTGCTCCGGAGATATTTTGCTGAAAGAAAGAACAAGTTCGGGTCCCTGGGGGATCCCCTGTTCGTCAATAACCGCGGCGGCAGGATCACCGTGCGGGGGGTCTATGACATTGTGGTCAAGCGGGCCCGGGCCGCGGGACTGCTCGAACGCGTTTCGCCCCATACCCTGCGCCACAGCTTCGCCACGGAACTGCTGGACAGGGGCGCCGATATCCGCGCCGTGCAGGAGATGCTTGGTCACAAGCACCTTTCCACCACACAGGTCTATACCCATACCACGAAGGAGCGCCTTCGGAAGGTCTTCGAGAAGTTCCATCCCCATTCAGGCGGTCCCAAGTCGGAATAGTGTCCTCGCCGGATCCGTTATTTCATCGCGGGAAGGACCCGCACGGCTTTACCGAGGGGCAATGTCCTCAGGGTAAAAGACGACGAATAGTTCCCTGCCGTTTCGAAGAATTCATCGAACTTTATGGAGGCGGGCAGCAATGACATGCCGTCCTCGAGGGGCTTGAAAAAGTTGTCGAAATGCACCGGGATAACCACCCGCGGTTTTACCTTTAACGGCACTTCATTCAGATATTTCACCGTGTCGCCCCTCCCGGCGATGCCCAGGAGCACCAGGTCCGCCCGGACGCTGTCATACATGCCGGGAATGAAACCGGCGCTCCCGTGGTGCAGGATGGTCCCGGCAGGGTGTTTGATGACGATCCCGTAGACTCCTCCCAGTTTAT
>CAZZHU010000192.1:0-7218 GCA_964654045.1 uncultured Leptospirales bacterium | reverse complement strand
GTCAGCTTCCCAAGCTGGACGTCGTGGGTTCGAGCCCCATCACCCGCTCATCATTTTTTCGCCATTCTCCGGTACAGCTGTTTCAGCCTGAACAGAAACAGCTGAAGGAAAAACGATATCCTCGTCCCGAATCCCATTGTCGTGATCACCAGCCCGAGACCGACAAAGGTTATGGTAATAATTCCGAACCGCCGCGGGAACTTTTCCATTACATTCCGGGCGTAATACACGACCGGCGAGCGTTCCGCCGGCAGCTGTATCGAAACCTTCGCGACATACGGCTTTGTCCAGTAATACCGCTCCGTCCCGTTCACGACCACGACATACTTGCACTTGACGCCGATATAATATTCCCCGTTGCGCAGGCCCTTCACGTCAAGTATCGTTCCCTTGTGATTGACCCGGTCCGCCGGCAGGATCCTGTCATCATCGATGAATATTGAATAACCCACGATCGACTCGCGCCGGATATTATTAGCCACGATGATCGCCTTGAAAGAATCCCGGGAGAAGGTCTTCCTGACATCAAAGGGGAACTGGATCATCACGCCCGGAGCCCGGGCGATGTAGGTTTCCTCGTATACCCCCCGATCCCGGTAATATTTCTGATGGTATTTCTCGTAGTTTTTCTGGAACTTTTTCTCTTCCTCGGCGATGCGCTTGTAATACTCGGGATCGACGATCCCGTCCGGCGCGCCGATGATGAAATCATACGTCGATATCCGGCTGATCTGGTTGGTCTTGTCCACCGCGGCCACGCTGAAAAAGTAATTGCCCTCTTCAATGCCGCTGAACTCAGTTTTCAGGTCCGTGGTGAACTGGTCCGGCATCTTGATGGCATCCCTTGAAAGACTGTATATAAACCCCTTGACGCGCTCCGGTTCATCGATGGCCCAGGTGAAGGCCGGCGCCATTGATGCCGTCGGTTTGCCCTGGGTATGCGTCGGCGAAACGATGACCGGGCCGGGCAGCGGGTTAACCGCAAGCTGCAGCCGGTAGTGTATGGTGCGGCTGAAATTGCCGGCCCCGTCGACGGCGCGGATGTGGTAATACGAGATGCTGTCGGTGATCTTCTCCGTGGTGACGTTCGCCTTCATGTTGACGACCGTGGGATTGAAGTCCGGGATCTCGTTGCGCAGCGCCGCGTACCCGACAATGCCCGACTCGTCCCGGGGCGGCCTCCATTGCATCACGACATAAGGAAGCCGGGACCACCTCCCCTCCGGGTTTGTTTCGGAAAACACGGCCGGCGGTTCCGCGTACACGTCGGTCTGCTTGGCCATGATGACATTCCGCTCCTCCCAGAACAGGAGGAGGCGTTTCCCCATGGAAACCACGACCGGGTTCCGCGATTCGTACCGCGCCTCGGAAACTTCCGATTCCGGCTGGAAATTTTTCTCCCGGGCGGAGTATTTGCGGGAATAGATATGCGCCCTTCCCTCGCGCGTGTCGTACCAGAGCACCATGAGGTCGCTGCCGGAAACCCCGATGGCAGGGGAATAGCAGTTTGCCATGGTGGCCGACACGGCGAGCGGCCTGTCGTCCCACGACCAGCCGCGGTCAACGCTCTTTATCATTTTAATGGCCCAGTTTTTTTCGTCATTGTTCTGGTACACGGCATACAGGATGTTCTCATGAAGCATCAGGGACGGCGCGTCGTTGTTCCCGCTGCTTTTTGTTATCTGCTTCTTCATGCTCCAGGTCCTTCCGTAATCGGAGGACTTCATGAAAAAAAGCTCATCGGAAAAATCCTCTTCCTTCCCCTGCCATACCATGTAAAAGTATTTCCCGGAAAACTGGATGGACGGGAAGAAGGCGCCCCGCATGCTGCTGGTCAGGCGGATCAGCGATCCCGTGGTCTTGAATTTTTCCCCGTCGTCGCTTATCGCGTGAAACAGGTTGATGTTGTCTTCCACGCTGCCGTGGTAGAACAGGTGAAGACGGTTCCGATCGTCATAGTAGACACGCGGCAGCATCTCGGCTTTCTTCCCGAGGGCAAGCTTCTTCGGGTCGCTCCAGGTCGCCCCGTAGTCCCTGGACGTTGAATAGAATATCCTGTTGGTCGATTCAGCCTCGATGTAGCCGTGCCACATGACGGTCAGGTGGCCCGCCGGCGATATGGCGGCATGGGGATTCATCGTGGTTTTTGACGCGACGCCGGCAACCCTGAGGGACGGCATGAAGGTCACGCCCCCGTCAAAGGAAAGGGTCGCGTAGATTCCCTGGGCGCCCCCGGCCCTGCCCTCATACACGGCGGCAATGATATTGCCCCGGGAAGCGACGGTGATGTCCCGGGCCACCACGTTAAATGATGACGCCTGAAAACTTTTTTCCCAACCTGCCGGGTTCGTCAATACCCTGCCGCTCTGGAACACCAGGGCCGCAGCAATGGAAAAAACCGCGAAAAGGAATATCCCCCAGAGCAATTGCCGGAGAAAGGCGATTCGAAAATAGAGATTGAGTATGTAGGATACCATCTGTCTCATAAGATATACTTTTTCTGTTCCATCAAGGCCGTTCCTGCCGTTTTCCCGGCACGAACAGCCTTGGAGATTGAACATATCTTCATTTCAATTGTAAAGTAATAAACTCACGGGATACAAGTCAAGGTATCCCCTTATATGATCGCCATTTTACGGAAAAATATTATGCAATTATATTTATTTGTATAAAATTATAGGAGTTGAGTCCCTCCAGTCACCGGGGCCGGCAGGGGATTCGCCGGGGTCAGAGTAAATTTTAATTGCCATCATTTCATTATCATTATAAATATGTTTTTTAATAAAAATGATAAAAAAAGAGTAACAAAAGGGTATTTTGCAGACCCTCTTATTGGTTTGGGTGGATATGGAGATAAAGGACATAATTAAATCTGACAGCGACCGGTTATTTATTGTAGACCCGGAATGCTATATTATTTTCACCGGGGAAACAACTGATGACATCAAGCCTTTCATCCGCATCGGCAACTGGAACGACATGCCGGTTGAACTGATACCCCTCATCGAAAACATCATTATTACCGACAGCCTGATCGGGAACCCGGCCCACGAGCAGTTCAACATCGACGTGCGCCACCTTCCGGAAAACCGATATATAGGAAGCAAGACGGTGGTGCGGAAGTTTCTTGATTACCAGAAGATATTCGGCCTTGACCTCACCAACGCCTCCGTAGTCGACATCGAGAAAGACCTCCCGGAACTCTCAAAGGAAAAAAACATTTCCCACAAGGACCAGTTCATGGGGGTCTTTTACCGTGACGGCAACTTCAAGGTGCTTCTGAACAAGAACACCATCTTCGACCTGAACAGGATCATCGAAAAACCGATAAGCTGGCAGAAGTTCCATGACCTGCTCTCTGAAGCCAACAGGGGCACCGCCCGGTATGACGGCTCGGGGCTCGTCGTTATCGGCCATAACCCGTTTTTCTACGACCGGAAGCATTTTTACCCTTACCTGTTCCCGAACGATTACCTGGGCCATTTTTCCCTCCTCGGCATGGACCCGGGAAAGATCCAGGCGATCCTGCATCCCTCGCTCAATCTCACTAATATTTCGAAGCTCTTCAAATGGTTCAACAACACGGGACGAAAAACCACGATCTTCGCCAACAGCACCGACCTGGACCTGGTGAAACGGCTTTTCTCCCATGCCGGCATCCATAAAGACGATTTCAGCGGCCTCGAATACCAGGGCGACGGCGGCATTATCATCCGTAACTATCCCGGCACCTACAACCTGATGATCCGGTACAGCGGCGTGAAAAACCGCGGCGAAGAGCTGACAGCGGCCTTCATCAAGGGTACGGCGGGGGTCCGCGACATCCTCAGGGAAAAGCTTGACCTCATCATCATCGCCTACACGGCGTACGAAGACATACACATGCTCCTCAAGTCGACCGGCGTTCCCGTCGTCATTGTCGATGACGGAAACCGGAACGTCGCGAAACTGGGCGGCGAAGACAGGATCATCCTTTCACCGGGAATCCATTACGAATTCCGCACCTGCGCCGCCATCGACGAACTCTCCACCCTGGCGGGGATCGCCGGCGATATGGCATCCCGGATTACCGGGTCGCCTGAATCCCTTGCTTCTGAAATCGATTCCCTTACCGACGCTGACATGACGCCGGAACGGCGGCGGGAACTCTTCAACATCCTGTCGATGGTGCGGGCGCACCTCTACAGCACCAGGGACCGCAGGCTTTCCTCGCAGCTCAAGGGCATCGCCGGCACCCTTTCCCTCCGGGTGGGACGCCCGGGAGGAGCGGTCCACGATACCGCGCGTCACACCGTGGCCCTGGCGCTCTTCAACGGCGCAGTATTTCCCTTCATCATCGAATCCGGCGCCACCGCCGGCGCCAGGCTCTTTGACAGCATCGGCGCCGCCGGAGAAAGCGCCGGGAAGCCCGATGATCCCGCCATGCGGGAATATTATGACCGGATCCTCACCGATCGCGAACGCCTCCGTATCCTGATCGATATTTATACGCAGTCCGCGCGTTATCATGAAAAGAACATACCGGAGCTTGGATTGCTCAAGGATGCCATCGGCGAGCGCAAGAGCCAGTACCGCGAAGAAACGCTGAGCCTTGAAAACAACTGGTCGCGCTCCATCGCTTCTTCGGTATCCGATGCCGGCGAGGATGAGCCCGGCGGGATTTCCATGGCAGCGTACGGTTCCCGGAAGGGCAAGAAACACCCGCTGTCCGGCGAGACCCCTGAAGAGGGCACGGATCAGCCGGGAACTGGTCCCGGGAGTGAAACCCGCAGCAGTGCCGCTGCCGGCATCGCCGGAAGGATAAGACGGAGAATAAAATCACTGCCGGTCGCGGTTAAAATAGCGGCCCCCCTCGCGGTCATTCTCATCATTGCCGTCATACTGTTCCTGTACCATACCGCAGCCTTCGACACCGGCAAAACCGGCAAAAAGGGGGCGGTAACCATCAAACCCAGGGGTCCCGTTATCCAGAGCCGCGACATCGATACTCAGTACCGTCCTCTCGGCGCGCAGTTGAACATAAGGATAAAGAACCGGGATATATACCGGTATGCCAACGAGGTGGCGGTCAAGAACGGCTACCACAGGATCGCCGAGACCACGCTGAAAGAGCGTAACCCTGACTGGATCTACCCGGAAAATATCTTTATCATGCTGGACTGCCAGCCGGTCGTCGTCAGCAAGGGGGACACCCTCTGGAACCTGTCCAAGAACAAGCTCATAGAATCGACCATCAGGTTCAACGATTTCATGACGCAATTCAACGCGGCCGACAATCCGGGCAGAGCCCGCCTGGTAACGCAGATGAAGCAGTACGCCTTCACTGCCGAGCAGAAGGAGCTCCTGAAGAAGGCCGAAGCGTCGCTGACGCCGGTCAGGCAGCAGGTCCGGGCAAAATGATAGTAGACCCCCAAAAAAACTACTACGTCGAACCGGTCGAAATTGAGGTATACCTGAAAAAGGCCGGGAAGGTCCGCACCGTTATCAAGGACCTCTATGTTGAGCTGATCCCCGCCGAGGCGTCGAACGAAAAGAGCAGGGAGATATTCGAGTCTTTCAGGGCCAAGGGAGAGCCCATCGACCTGATGGAAGTCCAGAATGAATTCCCGGAATTCATCAAGACAATTTACGACTCCTATTACCAGAACATGGACCTCTTCGAGAAGCTTTCCATGCACTTCAAGTCCGGACTCACGGGCAGCACGGACTCGTGGCGCATGGCCCTCTATTTCACCGAACTCCTGATGAAGTACGAACCGACCGTGGCCTCGAAGCTGATCGGCGATTTCCAGACGTACAACCTGAACTACCTGATCATCAAGCTGAACCAGCTCAAGGAGCCCTTCCTGCTTGAGGACGCCACCGTTGCGTACCTGATAAAGAGAAGGAACATGGCGTACCGGGACCAGCCCCGGGACAAGGAATTCGACAAGCTGGTTGAGCTCTGGGAATACAATGTGAAGGAAAAATTCTACTGATATGTCAAAACGACGCAAGGGAGACAACGTCCCCGTTATTGAGTCCCACGTAGGCCGCGTTGCCCACGACGGTAACCGGCGTATTGACCCCCGAGGCGAAACCCTCTCTCCAGTTAAGCTCCCCTGAAGTAACCTCAATCGAATACACGGCGCTGCCGCTGGGCACGAGCACGCTCCCCTGGGAAACATCAGGACCGGCAATGATGGAGCCCCCGGTGTTGAATTCCCACAGCTTACCGCCGTCGCCGGCCTTGAGGGCGTATACGATGCCGTCTTCGGACCCGAAGCAGACCGTGTCTCCGGAAAAGGCCGGGGCCGAGAGAATCGCTTTCTTCGCCTTGAACTTCCACCTGGCCCAGCCGTCCCGGCTGATGGCGTAAAATGTCCCGCTGTAGCATCCCACGTACAGTATTCCCCGGTACATTTTGGGAGACGACGAAAAAATCCTGCCATCCGTGGAAAAGGTCCATTTCACTCTGCCGTTCCCGGCATTGATCGCGTATATCTTCGACCGGTCGGTTCCCACGTACAGGACGCCGCTGTCGATGGTCAACGAACTGAAAATGCCCTCCTCGAGGTTCCGCCGCCATACCTCGGTCCCGTCCCGGGAAAAGGCCTGGACCATGCCGTAGCTGGTGGCGACATAGACCCGTTCGCCGTCAGCGACAGGCGCAGACCCGAACAGGAGCGGCCCCTCGATCGCTTTCTTCCAGTTGATCCTGCCGCTGCGGAGATCCACCGAGAACAGCGTGCCATTGACGGTTACGACATAGGCCGCGCTGTCGTCCACGGCCGGGGTCGACCGCGCCACGCCTCCCAGGGCGGTCCGCCATACCTGGGCGCCATTCATGTTCAATCCCACCAGGAGACCGCCCTTGGCAGCGGCGACAATGATGTTGTTCCGATACACCGGCTTCGACATGACCGTTGATGTGAGGTTTGTCCTCCAGCGCAATCTCCTCCCCGGACGCTTTTCCCTGTATACGGACCTGGCGGTTACGAGACGCGCGTCGATCCTCTTCTTTTCGCCGTTCTTCATGACTACGGCCTGCGTGTAATCCGTGAAACCCTCCGCCCTGACCGTGATGATGGTCTTCTCTCCGGCAACAGGGTTCATGGTCACGGTATCATACCCGACAAGCCTGGTGTTGGCATAGATTGCGCTTCCCCTGGCTGACGAGGTCACCGTCAGGACCGGCTTGACATCCCCGGCTGTTTCTTTTTTCGCGGATTCTTCCTT
>CAZZHU010000191.1:0-7493 GCA_964654045.1 uncultured Leptospirales bacterium | reverse complement strand
GCCCATGTCGGTTTCAATGAGAGCGGCGATGTCCGTTCCCCTGCCCTTTCGTCCGCTCATGGATACCACGAAAGCGTCGCGGATATTCGGTATCCGTTTTATCTTATCCTGTACCTCATTTAAATCAACCCTTTTTCCGCCCACTTTGACCACGCCGTCGATCCTGCCGAGGAGGGTAAAACGGTCAGCGCCAGCGGCGGAGACCCGGTCGCCTGTCGTGAAAAAGCCCCTGCCGTCCACGGGCAGGTCCGGAGACACGAAGGGTGATTTGACGCAGAGACGCTCATGGCTTATTTTCCATTCAAGGCATTCGAAAGGTTCGAGCCTGTCGCGCCCCGTCGCGGAGGACTTGCAGGCGATTCCCCCTGTTTCGGTGGAACCGTAGATCTCCTCCGGCCCGACACCGGTCTGCCGGTAAAAAGCCGCCGCGTCCTCCCGGTCAAGGGGGCCGGCCGATGAAAAGGCAAGCCTCAGTTTCGGGGCGCTGACCGGGGTGCCGTTCAGCACGCGGTAGTGGACCGGCACGCTCACCAGGATGGTGACCGGTTTCTCCTGGAGAATTAACGCGATCTCGCGGGGAAACACATAGGTGCCGGGAAGTACCGCGGCCGACGCCAGGAACGGCGCCATGACCGTATAGAGCAGCCCGTAAATATGATAGGGCGGCACCGTCGCCGCGACAAGGTCGTCGGGAGCAAAGGCGTACTTTTCAGCCTGGTAAGCGGCCTCCGCAAAAAGGTTAACCGCTGTTTTCGACCAGACCTTCGGCTTTCCCGTGGAACCGCCGGTGAAGAGCTGCATGAATACCGAATCAACCCCCTTCGGCCGTATCGCCGGAGGCCATTCGCCCCCCTCCGGAAGTATGCCGACCACACCGTCCGGCAGTTCAAAGGGCCTGTCCACGATGGCGTACCGGAACCCCATGATATCGCGCATTTCAGAGAGGACCTGCGCCGACAGCGAATAAGGGAGGATGCATACCGGTCCGCCGGCCAGGGAGGAGAGCATGGCAGCCGCGATGATCCCCCGGTCTTCCGTGCAGATGCATACCGGCTCCCCGTCAGAACCCAGGGTGGAAAACCGGTCCACGAAGCCGGCCGCGATGCGGTAGCAATCGCCGTAGGTGCGGCCCCGGGCAACAAATTCTTTATCGGGCGCTACCGGGCCTGCCAGGAGGTGATGGATCAATGCTGTAATATCATTCATAGGATGTATTGATGCGGATATGTTTTATAATATCAAGAAAAATTTTCATGGAAAAAATAATGATTTGGGGATGTGTTATAAGACCCCGGGCAGGTACCGACAATACTCATTGTTTCCCTTGAGCTTATACCGAACAGGGGGCGATTTCCTGGATATAAAAAATATTGCGGCCGAAATGTCAGCGTTTTATCGAATATGATACGAAAGCCACCGCGAGCAGTTGATCGTCATCGTCCGTCATGTCAACCTGCCAGTGGGAGATACTTTTCCCCTGAGACAGCATCCTGGCCGTTGCGGTAATTTTCCCGGACTTCGCCGGCTTGAGGTACGACAGGGTTAAATTCACGGTTGTGACGGTTGCCACTTCATAGACGTAAATACAGCCGAATATCGCCACGGTATCCGCCAGCGTCCCGAATACCCCGCCATGAAGGACCTTGTTGGGATTGAGCAGCTCCGGTTTGATTTCAATTTCGCCGCGAACCTGTCCTTTATCAAGCTCCATCAGCCGGATGCCGTTATACTCGATGTAGGTACCGCCGGTTACAGCCGCGTAATTGAAGGTGAATCCGTTGCTCAGGGTTATGTTTTCCAGCGCGTTCGCCATGAGTATAACTCCTCGAATAATTTATTGCCGGGCTGAAGGTGCCGGGTGCCCCGGTGTTATGCGTACCCGATTTCCTGCGCCAGTGCGATCCCGCTTTTCACGAAGACGCCGCTGCCCCGCGCAATCTCCCGGTTCTCCGCGTCGTACAGCACCGACTCGGCCACGAATTGGTTCTTCGAAGCGTTCACGACCCTACCCATGGCCCTGGCAACGCCACCGGAAACGGGACGCAGGAAGTAGATGTTAAACGTCGCAGTCAGGACGAACACCTCCTTGACAAGGGAATTGACCGCGAAGAATGCCGCGTTGTCCATGGCGAGAAAATACATCGACCCGTGAAGCGCTCCCGCAGCGTGAAACAGCTCCCTTTTTACAGGTAGGGTGATTTCCGCTCGTCCTTCTCCGATCATCACCCTCGCCCCGACAAGGTTAACGATCGGCGCGGAATGCATCATGTTCTCGAGTTTCCGGTAATGTTCCTCATTCTTCATGGCCTGACTCCAAATCGATGCAACCGTGACCCGCGGAACGGGCGTGAAACACTACTGGATGCCCCCGCAAATCCTCCGGCCTGACCTATTTCATTCCATAGTACCCCTCTCGGTATTAACGAGGACCTTTCTTAAAACGTCCTTCATGCCGTCAATGGCGCCTGCGCCGATATTGCCGAAGGCCTCGCTGAGCGCCGAGTCCACCGCTGGCACCACCGTCTTCCTGACTCTTACTCCTTCATCGGTGAGGCGGATGTTCTGGGCCCTCCGGTCCTCCGGGTCGTCCTCGCGCCTCACGAGCCCGTCGCGCTCCATGCGGTCGATGACGCCGGTCATGGTGGACGGCTCCAGGCCGGCACACCTGCCCAGGTCTGCGATCCTCATTCCCCCGGAGCTGCCGAACTTACCCAGCGCTTCATCGAGGCTGTCCTCCTTCCAGAGACACATGAGAACGCCAAGGTACGCCGGTTTGACATGGCTGATGCCGGCCCCGGCAAAGGCCTTTTTCAGCCCGGCGGTGATGGATAGTGAGGCACGGGTGAGAAGGTAATAGGGACAGCCCTTGGTGTCCAGCATGTCGAATCTCGGGGTCCGGTATTTCATATGTATCAATATAATACGTATACGTATTATTTGCAAGCAAAATTTTTCCCGGGGAATGATTTTTCCCGGTTCAGCACTTCTTGTGCCCGAGGAGGTTTTACGAGGCCCCGGGCAGGTGCTGATAACACTCATTGTTTCCCTTGAGCTTATGCCGAACAAGGGACAAATTTACGGATATAGCAACTACTCCCCCGGCTCGAAGTTCTTCCGTGCCGCCGCGAAAGAGGGGATGTGTTTTATCAGGTACCAGAGGCTCCACCGGTGCTGCCAGAGGCGTTTCACGAATTTCCGACGCCAGGATTGGTCCGAGTAGAACCTCTTCACGTGCTCATTGTAGAGCCGGTCGAGGCGCTCCCGGGAGGAGATCCCCTTCGGCACGAACACGAAGTTGAGGCAGTTCATCTGCTGCCAGTCGTTCTCAAGGGTCCCCTCCTTTTCGATGCCGGCCCAGATGGGAGCGCCCGGGAAGGGGGTGAACTTGGCCATGTTCATGTCGTCCAGGCCCAGGGACATGACAAAGTCGCTCGTGGCCCGTATCGATTCCTCTGTCTCGCCCGGGAGCCCCATCATGAAAAGCCCCTTGGCCCTGAGGCCCTGCTTCCGGATCCGGGCCACGGTGTCGCGCACCGCATCGAGCTTCACCCCGGCCTTGTGGCGCTTCAGCATCTCCGGGTCGGCCGATTCGATCCCCAGCGACACCATGAGGCATCCCGCCTTTTTAAGAAGGGCCAGGAGAGCGTCATCGGCGTGGCCCACGCGGACCGCGCAGTTGAAATTAATCCCCAGCGGCCTCGCGGCGAGCAGCCCGCACAGCTCCTCGATGCGCTCCCGGTTCATGGTGAAGAGGTCGTCATAGATGTTGACATGGCGCACGCCGAAGCCGGTCCGGAGGTGCCTCATGTGCTCGTAGATGTACCCGGCCGAATTGTAGCGGAACCCCCGCTTGAACACGGACCGGTCGCAGTAGGAACACTGGTAGGGACAGCCGCGGCTGGTTATCATGGTCGCGCCCGGCTCCCTCACATGGCTGAACAGGGGCAGGTTATAGCCGCGGGGAAAACCGGCAAGCTTCCCATAGGCGGGAAAGGGAAGCGAGTCAAGGTCTGCTATGTGGGCCCGCGGCCCGTTGACCTTTACTTCGCCATTGTCCTTCCACGCGATGCCGTCAATGGTTTTCGGGTCACGTCCGCCGGCCAGTTCCGCCAGGGTGGCCTCGCCCTCGCCAAGGCAGAGATAATCGATACAGGGATACTCCTCGAGGAGCTGTCCCCCCAGGGCTGATATATGAACGCCGCCGAACACGACGGTGACGCCGGGCAGTTTCCCTTTTATCATCGAAGCCAGGCGGTATCCGTCAAGAAAACCGGAGGTTGTGGCTGAAACGCCGATCATGTCCGGCATGAGGGAAGCCACGGCAGCGGCGTTTTTCTCCATCCCCTGGAGAGCGCCGGGGCCCAGGCAGTCGTGGACAAAGACCTCGTGGCCCGACTGCTCCAGGTATGACGCGATCGAAAGGAGGCCGAGGGGCGCCATCCGGTTCGCCACTGCTGCGAGGTCTTTCATTCCCTTGATCCAGTTCGATCCGGCAGGATGTACCAATACGATTCTCATGGGGATATGTGTTGATGCGGCGCCTGATTAATGTCAAGGATTATACAGGCGGGAACCTGCGCAGCGCGGGCATCATTCAAATATGGATCCCCGATGATATCTCCGCGCCGATTTCATGGAGGGCGCATTTCCTGTTACCGGTGAGATACGCCATGGGGGCTTTACTGAACGTGATGTATGAATAGGCATAGGTCACGTTGAAGCCGAAGGTAATGGGGAAATATCCGTTCATCGTAAAATGAGGCCCGAGCCCCAGGCGCACGGTGTAGCCGCTGTAGGTGGCCCTGTTGTTATACTGCGTGGCGGCAATAATCCCGGGCGCCAGCGCCGTAATAAAGGCCGGGAAACCATACAGGCCCGCCAGCTCGAATTGGAGCTGGCCGGCGCTCCGCAGGGCCGCGGCCGCCTTGATCTGGCCTTTGAATATCTGCCCCGTCAGGGCGTAGAAATTGATAAGAAAATTGAACAGGTTGCTCCGCGGGCTGAAGACCAGGTTCATGACCGGGCCCGCGGCCCAGTGATGATGGCTCATGAGCCTGCCGCGGAACTGTTCATATCCCTCGACCGTACTGTAATAGACGCGCTCCTTCACGATCATGCTGTCGGAAAACTGGAATCCGTACCGGGCCCTGACGCCGAACTTGACCGCGGTGAAATCAAAAGCCCGCATCTGCCTGAACCGTATCGCCGGCAGCAGGGCGTCAATTTCACCGCCCCCCCCCATAGACATGATGTCCAGGTGATACTCTTTCGGGAAGAAATAGGCCCGTATAAGATCGGGCCGGTAGATGCTGAACAGACGCCGCTCCCTGGCAAGGATCCCGCCCCAGGGGCCGCTGAAGGAAAAGAAACCCGCGATGCGGACCCGGGAGCCGCTGAATCCGGGGGCCTGTTTCCCCTCTTCAGCCGGTTCTTCTACAGGCCCCGTCTCCTTTTTTGCCATATGCACGACCCTGCCGTCGGCGTATTCGATGCGGCTGACCCGGTTGCGGGGCACGGTTTTTTGCTCATCCACGCCTTCCGCCATGATGATGACATCTTCCCCGGTAACCTTTGCGATAACGCCCCGCATGCTGGTCCCGTCGGTCAGGTGCAGGATGTCCTGCCTGTATATGACGACCTTTCCGTCATCATACACGATCCTGACGACCGCGCTTTTATCCACGATATCAAAGGCCCGGGGCCCCTCCGGATCAAACTCAACGTCATGGCCGGTAACCCGTATTATTTTTCCTTTCAGCATGGCGCCGTTGGTAAGGATTATCCGGTCGGCAAAAGCGGCGGTGCCGAACAGCATGATCAGGAGCAAAAACAGGGCTTTTTTCATGGGCAACCTCGGACTCAACCGTATATTACCAGCGTAGCAGGAGCATCCGTATTTTTTCAAGAAAAAACCAGCTTCGGGCCGGGGTATTCCGGTCCATGACCGGATGGGGTTTCGGGTCAATCCATGTTAAGCCTTGATTTGAGATGCGCGGCAAATTTTCTTCCGACCGGGAGAGCGCTTTCATCCTCATCCTTCAGGTAGGCTATATACTGTCCCCCGATATAATACTGCATCGCGGTAATGTACTGGATATTCACGAGATACTGCTTATGGATCCTGACAAAAAGCCGGGCCGGAATTTTGATTTCAAGGTCCTTCAGGATCATGGGCACCACCACGGTTCCCGACGCCGTATGGATAATCGATCTTTTTCCATGCGAGCAGGCGTATATGATCTCGCCATAGGGAAGTATGCAGTGCTTGTCGCCGTCGCGGTACGACAGGCCGATGGCGGGTTCAGTGCGGGCCGCCTGGTCCTTCCGGGTTAAGGCGTCCATCAGGCTTAAAAATTTTTCCACGGACCGGTTGAACCGGTCCATATTGTAGGGCTTGAGGAGAAAATCGACGGCCCCGACATCAAAGGCATGTATCGCGTAGCGCTCGTACGCGGTGGTGAATATCACGTAGGGGACCCTCTTCAACCGGCCCAGGACCTCTATGCCTGACAGGTGGGGAAGGTTGATGTCCATGAACGCCAGGTCATATTCCCCGCTTGAAAGCTTATCCAGGGCCTCTTCACCATTCCTGGCTATGCCGGACAGTTTTAGTTCCGGCCTGGCCACGAGGCAATCCACCAGCAGTTCCCGGGCCGGCACTTCATCCTCGGCGATAAAAACCGTATAAATCTGATCTTCACGGGTATTCATGTGCGGGCTCCGTTATGAACCGCGCCTTTTTTATTGTCGCAGAAAAACGATACGCGCACCAGCGCGCCGCCGTCTTCGGCATGTTCGAAGGCCAGTTCGACATCATGGTAATAGTAGTTCAGGCGTTTTCGTATGTTTCCCAGTGATCGGGAAAACATATCGCCGGCACCCGGCCCGGCTCCGTTGTCTGCCACTTCGATCCGTATGAACCCGCCGTCAGCCTCGGCATCGACCGTGACCACGCCATGACCGTGCCTCTCCCGTATCCCGTGCTTCAACGCGTTTTCCACCAGCGGCTGGATGGTAAGAGGAGGTATACCGATGGAGGAAAAATCACCCCGACGCTCCATCCTGGTCGACAGGGTATCCCTGAAACGAAGCCCCTCCAGCTCCAGATAATTTTCCACGAACTGCCATTCAACATCGAAGGGGATCAGGGAGCGGAACGAATAATCGATCAGAAACCGGTAGTTATCGGCAAGCATGATGACGGCCTGGTCAGCCCGGGACCGATCCTTATTGATCATCGCATGTATCGTATTGAGGGAATTGAAAAGGAAATGGGGGTTCATCCTCTCCTGGAGAAGCTTGTACTTTGCCTCGTCATGGTCACGGACAGTCCTCTTCAGTGTTACCAGGGTTCTCGCCCGGGCGAGGAGCTCGTCCCGGTGTACCGGCTTGGCGAGGTAATCATTGGCGCCGCTTTCGAATCCCGCCACGAGGTCAGATCTCCCCCCCACCCTCCCCACAACCTGATCATTTTCAACAAAATGCAAAGTCAA
>CAZZHU010000190.1:0-7515 GCA_964654045.1 uncultured Leptospirales bacterium | reverse complement strand
GGAGCTTTACCAACCGCCTTGATGAAACCGTTGAGTGGAAGTGGTGCTCGTGGCATGATGCTCGATACTATGAATGCTTACGGCGCCGATGCCTTTGTGAGTAAAGTGTCGTGTATTGTACAAGGTTCTACCGATACCAGCTGTTTTCCCGCCCTTTTTTTGACAATTCTTTTTGGTTTTTGTGCTTGTTGTTTATCTGCAGCGTGAGCTGACATATGCTTCACCTTTCTGAAAGGGATGGTTGTCATGTACACCGGAACCATAATAAAATATAACACTTTCTGTATGAAGTTCCGCCGTGATAACTTCACTTCATTACTCCGCGTTCCCTAGAATCAAATTGTTGCCTGATACTATTAATATATCACATTTTTATATTTTTGTCATGTATTATTGGCTGTATCAATGCATGGCTTTACTGTAATAATAACAGCAATCATCCACACTGGATCTCATCAATTCGACACTACTGTCCGGATTGGTTAATTCCGGCACTGGACATGAAAATGGGCCGTCAGTATAAGTCCTGGTAAGCGATGGGGGCGGTGACATCCCGAGAACGAATGCATCATGGATATGGTTTGAATCAGAAACTGACATGTCAGTTTATTTCTTGACAGGATACCATGGATGTTCTAAATAGGCAATCAATCTGGAAAAATTAATAGGACAGGGGCTGAATTTTATCTTTACAATATTAATCCGTCTGGACGGTTATACTAAATGTTTACTAGTTAGTATAAAACCGCTTTAAATACTTGAATTACAGCGGTTGGATTAATAAAATACTCAACAGGAATTGGGGAGGTTTTTATGTTAAAGAGGAACATGGTTATCATTGGGATTCTGATTTTATTTATCGCAATTATCGCAACCAACGCCCGGAGCGGCGTAAAGTATCAATGGAAGCTTGAAAACAGTAAAAACGGATGTCAGATTTTTACCAGTACGGTACCTGGAAAAGATTATATCGCTTCAAAATGCGTGTGCGTTGTTCCGGCTAAAATGGAAGTTGTCGGAATGGTTCTAAGGGACATCCAGAATTATAGCAGGTGGATGGCTGACTGTAACGCTACAAAGATGCTGAAAGTTGTCAACGATCAAGCCGATGTTTTTTTGTTCTGGTTCCACCAGGATATCCCCATTCTGGCTGACAGAGACATGGTCTTGAAATCCAATGCCATTCTCAATTATCCGCAGGGCTGGTGCCATATCAGCGCCAACAGCACCAATGACATTACCTATGATGCCAGGAAAGGGCTGGTGAGGATGCCTTCCTTCAGTTGCGAATTTCTGCTGGAATGGGTCGACCGGGAAAACACCAGGGTCTCATTTACAATTGATCCGGATCTTGGCAAGGGTGTCCCGACCAGAATCGCGAATTCAACGATCAAGAAGATCCCTTACAAATCCCTGGAGGGTATGAAGAAAATGGTCAAGCTTGAAAAATATGTGGAAAGCGCCAGGACATCAAAATATAACAAAATGATCAGCGATGCGATCAAGGCCGGCCACCCGAAATTGAAAGGTGGAAAATAATTCAACACATTGCCGTAAATGAAAAGCCCATGCGTCTTTTCCCCGTGCATGGGCTCAGTTATCTATGTCTATAAATTGCGATTGGGGAGTATCAGGATCCGGCACTAATATTCTGTAACCATTTCACGAATTTTTCCTGACGCAACCGCATCATGAAATTCTTCACCCAGTACTTTGCCGGCTGAAATGACCGTGCGCCAGTAGTCAAGGCGTTCCGCGTCCCTTCCTTTGAATTTCATGAAATCATTCCGGTCCGGAATCTTCCCATAGGGCAGTCCGGCGATAAAGCTTTTCGAGGGACACACAATCAGCACATTGCTCATATTGCGCCTGTGCGCCCGCCTCCACGGAAGTTGCTTGTCAAGCCATCCGGGGATGACTGAATCAGTATAGTGAGGATACAAAACGATATGGTCCGGGTCAGGATCAAAAGGAATATCCAGGTGGTAATCCAGCATGCCGCCGTCCCTGTAAATCCCTGCCGGGGCGCCGGGTATGTCGGCGACCCCCTTCATAACCAGCGGTATTGAACCTGAAGCCATAATGGCCGGTTTGAGGTTCTGTTCAGATAGGGCAACCCGGTGAATGGGAAAGCCTTTCATCTCGTGGAAGGGCGGGATATCTCTCCGGTCATAGAAGAGGGTTCTTTCGAAATATAGCCCCATGGACCTTCGCAATGCCAGATTGGTCAATGTTGCCAGAGACATCCCGGCTGCGAGTGCTGCCCGTGATTCAATGGCAAGAATATGCCTTGATTTGACCGCGAGTATGTTTAAACGCATAAACGGGTGGTTCAATATTTCATTTTTCCTGGCATCGGGCAGGTATGTATCGAGTATTACACGGCTCTCCTGTGATACTTCATCGGGTGTCGGCACGCGCGTGTATGTCTGTTTCAGATAGGCTTTTTCAAACGAATCTATCGCTTCCAGAGGCTTTTTTTGCGCCAGGGCTGCGAAACGCCAGGATCCGATGGACGAGCCTATCAGGTGGACCGGCTTTTTCCTTTTTTTAAAGATTTCTCCAGACAATACGCGGTCCATCCCGCCGAGAATCAGCCATTTGGGGCCTCCTGCAGCCCCGGCAATGACGCTTATCCTGTCCGGATTGAGGCCTTCATCACGGATTACCTGTAAAGCCCTTGAACCGGCAATAAATGACAATGGATATGACATGATCAATATGTAACATTTGATCATAGATTATAAGTCAATAATTATTTATACATTCTGCTGTATAATCCCCGGCATGATATGTTCCGCATGCTACTTTCAATTGACATTTTTTCTGATAGTTATAGTATTGTTATTATGCTGTATGACGTGTCAGCACATTTCAATAATCTAGTGACAGGATCTTCTATGCTTAAACTGTACAATACGATGTCCCGGTCAATCGAGGTTTTTAAACCCCGAAACAAAAAATCCGTAAAAATATTCACCTGCGGCCCGTCCATATATCGCCGGCCACATATCGGCAATTACCGCACGTTTATGTATGAGGATATCCTCGTTCGATACCTGCGGTACAGGGGATATCATGTAGACCGGGCCATTCCCATGACTGATATAGAGGACAAGACAATCCTTGAAGCCTTAAAGAAGAATAAAAAAATCGATGAACTCACCGGAGGAATAGAAAAGATCTTCCTCTCGGAAATGAAATCGCTCAATATCCTCCTGCCCCGCAAACCGCAGCGGGCGTCCCTCTGCGTCCAGTGCGCCGGCAGGCTTATAAAAAAACTTATCGATACCGGGCACGCATATCGCCATGGCAAGGATATTTTCTTTGATCCCATGACCTTCAAAGGATTCGGAAAACTCTACCGCCTTGACATCAAACGCTGGCCCCGGAAAAAGGTGCGATTCAGGCGGGACACGTACAACGGCAACCGCTGGAACATGGGTGACTTCATCCTCTGGCATGGATACCGCGATGGAGACATTAAATGGTGGGATTCCATTGTAGGGAAGGGGCGCCCATCCTGGAACATACAGGACCCGTCTGTGATCATTCAGCACCTCGGGCCGAAGATTGACATCAATTGCGGCGGTATCGACAATATATACCGCCACCATGACTATAATATCGCCATCGTGGAATCTTATTCCGGTGCGGATTACGCGAACTATTACATGCACGGGGCCCACCTGATCGTGGATGGCAAACCGATGTCCAAGAGCAGGGGCAACATCGTGTACCCCGATGACATTTACCGCCACGGATGCAGGAACCGTGATCTCAGATTTTTTCTTTTTTACACGCATTACCGGAAAAAACTGAATTTCACCGAAGCTAAATTCAAGCATTCATGCGAAAAAATGGAAACTTTCAGGTCACTGGTTAATAAGCTCGTCAGGCCGCCCCGGGCCGATAAAATACCAGACAGGAGAATCAGGGACCTGATCAGCAATATACAGCGCATATTTGAAACAAATATGGATAATGATTTGCATATCGGATCCGCTTTCGATGGTATTTTTAATATCCTGAAAAAGCTTGATGCGAACAGAGAACTGATGACAAAAAAAGATTCAAGGGAACTTTCAAAGGTCTTAAAACGCCTAGATTCAGTGATGGGTGTTTTATTTTAATGTAACATTATTGGCACTGACTCATCACAAACACATACTACAGGAATACGATTAACTATAATTACATGGATCCCATTCTCGAAGTAAAAGGTCTTAAAAAATATTATACCGAAGTTAAGGCTGTGGACGGCATCAGCTTTACCATTGAACCCGGAATCTGCTTCGGACTTCTGGGGCCAAACGGCGCAGGTAAAACAACCGCCATCGAGGTCATCGAGGGTATACTCCAGCCCACAGAAGGTGAAATCTTTTACAAAGGAAAGCGTCGCGGTCATACCTTCAAAAACGAGGTGGGCATACAGTTCCAGAACACCGAACTTCCGCAGTATCTTACCGTCAAGGAAACATTACTTACCTTCCGCAGCCTCTATGACCGTAAGGCCGACGTTTCTGGCCTGATAGACATCTGCCGGCTCGAGGATATTCTTAAACGTGACAACCGTAAAATATCCGGGGGCCAGAAGCAGCGGCTTCTCCTTGCCATGGCCCTGGCCAATGATCCCGAACTGCTATTTCTGGATGAGCCCACAACCGGTCTTGACCCGCAGGCCCGTCGGCATCTCTGGGACATCGTTCACGGTATTAAGTCCAAAAATAAAACCATTGTGCTGACTACTCATTACATGGAAGAGGCGGAAATACTCTGCGACCGGATCGGTATCATCGACAATGGAAAAATTATCGCCATGGGTACGCCCCGGGGACTCCTCAAGGAGCATTGCGGCGGCGTATCCATCAGCCTGCATGTGGAAATTGATGACGCTATCCTGAATAATTTTCCCTGTCAGTGGTTTCGCAATCATGATACTATCGAGATAGAGACGACATCGCCGAATGAATGCCTCCACCGGCTGCTGGAGCTTGGCGTTGATCTCTCCACCATGAATGTTCGCAACCAGAACCTCGAGGACCTGTTTCTGAAGCTTACCGGGCATGATCTCAGGGCATGATTTACGGCGCCGCGGCATGAGCCGTACCGGCAAAGGAGATGAATAATGCTGAATAGGATATGGACACTCTTTAAAGCCCGCAACATTGAATTCCTGAGGGACAGGTCAGCCTTTGGATGGAGCATAATGTTTCCGATCCTGATCATCGTGGGATTCAGCGTCCTCTTCAATGATGAACGACAGATACTGTACAAGGTTGGTATAATCGGTGACACGGCCATCGTGAAAAATTCCGCCGGGAAACAGATTGACAGCTTTAAAAAATTGAAATATATCGAATTCATATCTTTTAAGACCGAGGATCAGGCCATTTCCAAACTCCTCCATCACCGCATCGATCTGCTAATAAACCGGCATGATGGGACGTACCTGACCAGTAAAACATCACCGAAAGGGTATATCACCGAGCACCTGCTCATATCCAGCGCCGCCCTACCTACAACTGATTTGAAGAAGGAAACAGTCCGCGGAGTGGAAATACCTTACATTGAATGGCTCTTTCCCGGTATACTGGGGATGAACATGATGTTCACCGCCCTTTTCGGGGTCGGCTACGTCGTGGTCACTTACAGGAAAAACGGCGTATTAAAACGCATGAGCGTCACGCCGCTTCGTCCCTGGGAATTTCTTTCGTCGCAGATAATGTCCAGGATGTTTGTCCTCCTGCTGACAACGGCCGTTGTCTTCATCGGGTGCAAACTCATATACGGGTTCCAGGTCCGCGGCTCATACCTGACACTGCTGCTGATCTTCTGTCTTGGCGGGTTAAGCATGATATCTCTCTCCCTGGTCGTGGCCTCCCGCAGCAGCAGCCTGGAATTTGCCGGCGGCATACTGAACCTAATAACCTGGCCGATGATGTTTCTTTCCGAGGTATGGTTCTCACTCGAAGGTTCCGAACCCTGGGTACAGAAGGCGTCAAGAGTCTTTCCCCTTACGCAGATGATCGACGCCGCCAGGAAAATCATGAATGACGGGGCCGGTATTGCCGATGTTTTATCAAACATTCTCATCCTGGCCGCAATGTCGATGGTATTTGTGGTTATGGGATCGCTGCTCTTCAAGTGGCAGAAAGATTAGGGTGAACCATGGATCCTTTCACACACAGCGCCCTTGGCGCGGCGGTCGCCGGGGTTATTGCCGGTAAAAAAGAACTGCCGAGGGCTCCGGTTTACGGGGCCCTCGCCGGGGCCCTGCCTGACATGGACATCATCCCGACGCTCTTCATGGGCTCCTTATCGCAACTTGATTTCCACCGGGGTTTTACCCACTCCATACTTTTCGCGCTGCTGGCATCCCCCATACTCGGGTTTATCATCAACCGTGCGACCGTCAAATATAGAGCCAATACAAGGTTCTGGTTCTGGACCATTCTGGTCTTCTTCGCGCTACTATCCCATATTGCTATCGATTGCCTCACTTCCTACGGGACCAGGATTTTTATCCCCTTCAGCGATTACCGTGTCGCGTTCGGAACCATTGCCATTGTTGATCCATTATTCTCCATTCCCATAGCCGTCTCGGCAATATCAATTATAGCATTGCGGAACAATGAAAGATTGAGGGATATCCTTTTCGCGGCAGGACTTGTGATCGGATCAGCGTATCTTCTATCGACCATTGTCAATAAGCTGCATATTGATTCGGTTTTTCATGATAACCTGCGCAGGCAGAATATCGAATATGACAGGCTTATGACAACTCCCATGCCGGTTTCCAATCTCCTCTGGGTCGGCATAGCAGGCGGCCCCGAATACTTCTATACCGGTTATTATTCTGTTTTTGACCGGGATGATCCGATCACATTTGAACGCTATAAAAAGAACCATGAATACATCAGCAATCTTTCCGGTTATTCTTCCATTAAAAAGATTATTTCTTTTTCGAAGGATTTTTATGCTATCGATGTCAGCCAGGGATATCTGATATTCAATGATTTGCGCTACGGCAGCCTTGCATCAGGAAGCGGTGCCAGGGAATTCATCTTTTCGTATATCATAAAGAACAATCACGGTGACCTGGATATTACTCGTAAAGATCGTTCCAAAGTGACGCCAGGCAGGTTCCTGAGTATCATGAAAAGAATAATCGGTAAAAAACAGGGACATTACCAGTAGCACAAAAACCGAAGCGAGGCAGCGACATGAAAAAATATATCAGCACTGTTCTACCGCCAGTAGTATTGATTATGATGACGACGGTTATCATCACGACTGTTCCTGCCTCCGGCAGATCGGAAGCATTCAATGAATGCGATTCCCGATGCGCATCCCTGGAAGGTGAGAGCCGTTACCGGTGCATCAGGACCTGCATAAATACCAGGAAAAAGAACGCCGCCGTGGGTGAGAATCAGGTGAAAAAGAAAATCAGCGAATGCGAAACGATTTGCGAACAATATAAGGGCATCGAAAATGTCAGGTGCAGACGGATCT
>CAZZHU010000189.1:0-7530 GCA_964654045.1 uncultured Leptospirales bacterium | reverse complement strand
TGCGGGTAGGTCGCACAGAACCGTATGGCGACATCCGGTCAAGATAGATTGCCGCATAAACAGAATTCGGCTTATGTCCCCCTCCATTTAATCTGGTTGCCCCGCGCTAACAACGCGGGGCAACCACCTATAAATAGTTCTTGATTTTTATAATCCGTTTAAATATCTTTAGTGTAGCTGGTTAATTGCGCTGTGTTTAATCGTGATGAGGCACTCGTCAGGGAGGTGCGGACAGCACATTCAAGGAGGATCGGCATGAAGCGATTAATCGTTATAGCAACATCAATATTAATTTTTGCTGTTAGCGGTGTTCTTCACAGTTCGAAAATGAGCCTGTATCAGGTTGTTGAAGTATACATATGCGAACAGGAATTAATAATGGCAGAGATGATAGCAAAAACAAGCATATCCCGCCAGGAATTGACTACCGTAAGCTACTGTACATGCGATGGTGTGGACCCGAGCATGAAAGTTTTTGTTAAAAAGAATAAATGCGAGCCGCCTAAAGATATGGTATATGCATGCACCTGCATAGGGAAGACTCAGTATTAATATTTTTTCTTTATAATACCGATAACTATCCTTGTTAAGGGAAGATGATTTATTTGAGATCTGGCGTCATCAATCAAACTGTGTTGAATGCAGGATAACTATCCGGATGCCAGGCTGGACGTAAATTTAATTACCATAAGGCACGACAATGGATCGAAACAGAAAAATACTGATTTCCATACTGGCACTATTGGTCCTATCTTCGGTCATAGCGATCGTTGACATCAGCATTAACATGCAGCAGAAGCGCGGCGCTGGCATATCATTCCGGGGCCCGCAGGTCGGTTCCGGCGTCGGTATCGTCCGTATCGAGGGCGCCATACAGATGATCGGCGCGAGTTCCCCCCTGAGCATGTCCCAGGGCGCCGAAAATATCATCAGGCGCCTCGACGAACTGGAACGCAACAGCGACGTCAAGGCGGTTGTGGTGAGGATAAATTCCCCCGGCGGCACTGTCGGTGCCTCCCAGGAGATATACCAGAAACTGTGGAAGCTCAGGAAGAAAAACATTCCCCTCGTCGCTTCCATGGGAGAGATCGCGGCGTCGGGAGGATACTACGTGGCCTCGGCATGCAACTATATCGTTGCCAATCACGGGACTCTTACCGGATCCATCGGCGTTATCGCGATATCGCCGAACCTGCGCGGTCTCTTCCAGAAGATCGGCATCGACATGAACGTGATCAAGAGCGGGAGATACAAGGACATCCTTTCGTCGTTCCGTGACATCAGCCCCGAGGAGCGGGAGCTCATACAGGAAATAATTGATTCGTCATACCATAAATTTCTGAAAGACGTGGCCCTCGGCCGGAACCAGAATGAATCAGACATACAGCCCATAGCGGACGGGCGCGTGATGAGCGGCGAAACCGCCCTCAAGCACAAGCTCGTGGACATGCTCGGAACCTTCGAGGATGCCATTGACAAGGCCCGCCAGATGGCAAAGCTCTCCGAGGACTGCCCGGTCTACGATGAATCGAAGTCTCCCCTCGAGCAGATGTTCATGAGGATGGACATGATGTTCCGCGGCGCGAGTCTCATGGACCAGGGGATCAGGAACCTCCAGCAGGAAAATAATTACCGTATCGAGTACAGGTACCTGCCATGATCATTTCAGAGTTCAGATCGCTCCGCTGGACGGACCTTTTCCTCTATGCCCTGCTGGACCCACGGGCCCTCTACCGGCAGATTGACCGGCGGGAGCCGAAGTCCTTCGCCCTCAGTTTTATCATGCCGGCGGCGGTGGCCGTGATCGACATCATCACCCTTTCGCTGCTGGGTAAAGAATCACCCTTCTTTTATTACAAGATCACCTACGGGTGGATATTCATGTTTCTCTACCATGCCCTTACGGTCGTGATCTCCGCGTCCCTCATGGACCTGGCGGCGCAGTTCTACGGGTTCAGGGGAAATATCCGTGATTTTATCATACTGGTGAATTTTTCGCTTTTCCCGAAGATATTTATCCTTCCCCTGGTGTATATATTCAAGGTGTTTAACTTCGCTCCTCTTTTCTTCTACACCTTCTTTTCGCTGGGGCTCTTAATTTGGTCCGCGCTCATCGTTGTTCAGGGTATATCCGAGATGCATTCCGCCGGCTTTGGCAAAGCCTTCGTGATTTACATATTCCCCGCGCTGCTGGTGGGAATTACCCTCTTTTTCATGCTGGTACTTCTCGTGATCTGCGGCGTGGGATATCTGGCAGGATAGGATCAGCGGTCAGGAAGGATGATTTTGACCGCGCCCATGGACAGAAAGTAGAGGATGGTGCCAGCCGTGACCATGGTGGCCCCCGCCGGCGTGTCCAGGTAGTAGGAAAGAAAGAGCCCCCCGACCATAACCGCCACGGTAAAAACAATGCCGGCCAGGATGACCTTCCGGTAATCTTTCGATACCAGCAGGCCGAAACTCGCAGGCAACACCACCAGCGCCGATACCAGTATGATCCCCACGATCTTGATGCTGATGACGATGATCCCCGCCAGGAAGATCAGGAGGATCGTGTCAAGCAGTTCGGTGCGGACACCGCTCACGGCCGCCACTTCCTCGTCCATGGTCATGAATAGGATGCGGTGCACGAAGATGAAAATGAAAGGGATGAAGACGGCGAGCGTCGCCAGGGCGATGATATTGTCCGCCGGGGTAACGGCCAGGATATTTCCGAAAAGGTAGCTCATCAGATCAAAGGCGTATCCCTTTTTCATGGAGAGGAATATGGCCCCCAGGGCCATGGAAAAGGAGAAGAAGATACCGATGCCCATGTCGAAGGATATCCTGCCGTATCGCACCAGTTTGCCGATAAGTATCGCCGCCGCGATGCAGAAAGCGAGGGATGTGAGGAACGGGTTGATCCCTATCAGCACGCCAAGGGCGACCCCGCCGAAGGCAGTGTGGGCGATCCCGGCTCCCAGGAAGGACATCTTGCGCATGACCACGAAGAAGGATAGGATACCGAAAAGAATTCCCAGGATAAAGCTCATGATAAAGGCGTTGCGGAAAAAATGGAGGTGGAACAATTCGATCATTTATTTTCTCCGCACCCGTTGCAGTTTTTATCGTGGCTGACGTAATAAACATTTTTACCAAACACGCTGGAGAGCGACTCGTTGGAAAAGCATTCCCCGGGAGAACCGTGGAAATGGAGCTTGGTCTTCAGGCATGCCAGGCGGTCCACGATGCTCGATACCGCGCCAATATCGTGCGAAACCATGACAATGGCCAGGTTCAGCGATTTGCGCAGGGCCAGGAGCATCTGGTAGAAGTTGTCCTGGGCCAGCGCATCAAGGCCCGTTGATGGCTCGTCCAGGAGCAGTATCCTCGGCCGCACGGCCAGGGCCCGGGCGATAAGCACCCGCTGTTTCTGGCCCTCCGACAGGCTTCCGAAGTGGCGTTTCATTTTATCGGCCATCTCCACCTCTACCAGGGCCTCCTTGATGAGCGAACGGTCCTCATCGTTCAGCCGCTCGAACATGCGCTTGCCCGCGTAGCGAGCCATGGCGACCACGTCAAAGATGCTGACCGGCATGGTGAAGTCAACAGTGCTTTTCTGGGGGAGATACCCGATGGATCCGCGGGGCGCTTTCCGGGGCGGCTTCCCCAGGACCGTGACGCTTCCCCGGTCCAGTTTCTTGAAGCCCATGATGGTCCTGAGAAGCGTGCTCTTGCCGCTGCCGTTGGGCCCCACGATGGAAAGGATCTCCCCTTCGTTGACCGAGAGGCTCACGTCCTCGAGGGTCACGTTGCCGTTGTAGCTGACCCACACGTTGTTTAATGATATAACCGCGTCTCCCACGGGTGCTCCTTCCCCTATCGCAGCGCTTCAGCCAGCTTCCGCGCGTTGTAGTCCATCATTTTCAGGTAGCTCGACCGGTCATCCGACCCGGGATCGCCAGTGCCGTCAAGTTTCACGACGGTTCCCCCGATCTCCCCCGCCAGGACCCGGGCGGTCCTGTCCTCGGAAGAGAGACTCACGACAATGGCGGTCACACCGTCGCGGCGCGCCCGGTCCACGATCTCCTTCATCGACCGCACCGACGCTTTTTCGCTTCCCTCGCGCTGGACCGTGCCGGCGACGGTAAGGCCGTAATCAGCGGCAAAGTAATCCCACGCCTCGTGCCATTGGATGAAGGATTTTTTTGTCTTGTTCAGGAACAGGGTCTCGATGGTTTTGTCAAGCTTATTCAGCTGACCTTCGTAGGTCCGGAGATTGTCCCGGTAATATCCGCTGTTCTTTGGGTCAACGGCGCTCATCTGCCGCGCCATGGAGGCGGCGATATCCCGGGCCTTCCTCACGCTAAGCCATATATGGGGATTCGCTTCGCCGGATCCCGGCTGCGCTTCCATCAGGTATGTCCGCATAGCGGAAGAGGGGAGGTACCGCTCTACCCATCCGTCGAAATCCCGGGTGACGCCGAGATAGAGAGAAGTATTCTGGAGATCGCGGGCGATCGATGGCCGCGGTTCGAAGGTATGCGGGTCCGCCCCGACGGGGATAATGAAGAACACCGTTCCCCTGTCGCCGCAGATATTCCGCGCTATATCGTAAAGGGGAAAGACCGAGACGGCCACTTTGATTCCCTCCGTCGCAGGTTTCTCTCCCGGTTTGCCGCATCCGGTGATAAGTATCGCTCCTGTCAGCGCGACGCAGATAAATATTTTTTTCATTAGAATTTCATCCGTCTTGTGTTTCCCGCTCAGTTTTACCGGCGGTATGCTATTTTAATACCTGCTTATCGCAATCGTCCTGTCGTGTCAAGAATTAGAGGATTGGTGGTTGCTAAATCTGTCAGTAATCAGCCAGCTGTTTTTTCCCCTGCGGGAGTCTCTCTTTAACAAAGGCGTTGAATTCGGCGATTATGGCCGTTTCAGGGCGCCGCCGTTATTGTTGATAAGGATGGTGATGGTAACGTATTTATCAGATTTACCGATAGTTATCGGTTGAGAAAATGGTTTGTCGATAACTATCCGTGGGGGCTGCCCCGGATACCGGATGGCCGGCTATGATAAAAAACAGACCCCCCGCGGGCGGGGGGGTGGTGTCTTCGGAAACGATATGCGGTTATTGCTTCTTGAATTTCGAAAGCGCTTTGTCCACGGCCTGGGTAAGGTCGTTCACCGCCTGCTCGGCGCCTTTCTTGAGCTCAACCCAGCCTTCGCCGCTGGCGCTGGTAAGCTCCTTCAGCTTGATTTCGGCCTCTTTTTTCTTGACCTTGAGGTCTTCAGCCATCTTGGCGTAATCTTCCTTCATGGAGGAGGCCGCTTCGCCGCCCTGTTTTTTCAATTCCTCAATCTTTTTATCCCACTCCAGGATCTTATCGGATAATTTCTGCATGTACGATTTTTGATCGTTATCCATAACCAGCTCCTTGATAATAATTAATAGACTTTTTTTTATCTCACCATTATTCCCTGCCATCACAACACCTCCGAGAGGGGCCGGGGGCCGCTAGTTATCATCGACAGAGAAATAATTCTAAAATATGAGTCGTGTGATCTTATAATATATATATAACCGCTGTTTTATTCAACAAAAAATCCTGTGTACCTGTTATTTTTATCTCCGCAGGCCCTCTCATTGGAAAAAAATGCATTAAGAAGATATTTTTTTGTCCTGAAATGGGATTCTCCCGGGTCTTATAATACGGTTGTGTCTGGCATTTCTTGAAAAGCAGCATACAACCAAACGATGCATGGTTGGATTTTTTCAGGGAAGTGGTACGTGTCTTTTTAACAGGGTATGGCAAGATAATATTTGACATTATGCCATACCGGTGTTTGCTGATATATGCAATGGCCTTGAAGCCTGTTCTATATTTTCGGCAGACTGATATTCAGTGTAAAGGGGAGTAATATATGAAAGCTATGAAAAAAACGGCGTCCATTATCATCACGCTCGTGCTGGGAATTATGACCGGATCAATGGCAATGGCAGGGCCCCTTGAGAATATGCAGGGTGTGCTGGTATTTCTCCAGAAGGCGCGTATGACCCCCGCCGTCCAGGTCAAGACCAGGAACCTCACCAGGGCAAAAGAACAGCTTACGCTGACCGCCTATGACGGGGGAGGGCACCGCGCTGCCGCCCTGGTCCTGACCATGCAGGCGATCGGCAGTATCAACGAGTTCAAGCTGGACAGGGCCAACAGGGAAATAGACATGGCTATCGTCAAGGTTAAGCATGCCATCCAGGCGATAAAGCAGGAAACCGCAGCGAAGAAGAAACAAAGAAGGTATAAAAAATAAAGGCGGCAGGACGCCATGATTAATAACCGGCATCCCGGATTTCAAATCCGCCGGGACCGGTGAACCATATAAGGGGCAGGGGTGACTGATGAAGAAGGTGAAGGGGTTCATTATTTTTTTCCTGGTGGCCGCAGTTGCAGTGCTGACGGCACGGTTTTTCAATTGCGGCCTGATTCGTGAATACACGATAAATTCCGACAAAAACATTGAAGAATTGAAGGAAAAAATCGCCGATCTCGAGAAGGAGAAAATCAACGATACCAGGACCATGAACAGCCTGGCCAATAATTACACCCGTCTCGGGACGATTTATGTCGAAAAGCGTCTCTGGGACCCGGCCATTGAAAGCTACCTGAAGGGCATGAAGTACGGCAAGGACACACCCGGCGTATATTACTCGATCGGCCTGGCCTACGGGAACCGTGGCAGCGAGCGCGACAGCAGCGAGGACATCGATAAGGCGGAGCACTATTATAACAAGGCGATCGCGTTGCAGGAAAACTATTCCGACGCACAGAGCGCCCTTGCGATCCTCCTCTTTTACCACAAGGATGAGAAGAACAGGGCCCTGTCGATAATCGAGGAAGTTGTGGGACGCAACAGGAATAATTACATGGCCCGCTTCACCCAGGCGCGGTTTTACTACGAGATGGATAAATTGCCCCGGTCCCTCTCTATCTACGAGGACCTGAACGCTGATCTCGAAAAGCTCCCGCCTTCGGAAGTTATAGATGAGTACAAGAAGAACTGCAGGGATAATATCCAGCGCATCATGATGGAAGTGAGCAAACAGAAGAAAACCAATTAGGCTCCCGCATGTCGCTCCCGCGTATAAGCGAATTGATCCGATATACGCGGGATTGGCCCGCTAGCGCCATTCTTCATCGGGGAGAGGCCGCGGAATTCTTTTATCCTCGGATTTCCTTATGAAGTGTTCCTTTAATATGACGATATCAACGCGGCGGTTATAGGCTCTTCCCTGGGGCGTGCTGTTGTCGTCTATGGGCCGGTACTCGCCGAAGGCAACGGAGGAAAGCTGGCTCGGATTGACATCGGCGTCATCGGCCAGGTAGTGCAGCACATTCAGCGCCCGCGCCGATGAAAGCTCCCAGTTGCTCTTATAGGTTTGCTGCGCCTTGGGGAGCGTGACCGGCGAGTTGTCAGTATGCCCTTCAACGCGGACAAAGTTGTTCACGTTCTTTATTTTCATCCCGATAAAAATTTGATAATTCATGATGT
>CAZZHU010000188.1:238-7667 GCA_964654045.1 uncultured Leptospirales bacterium | reverse complement strand
GAAGTACTTCATCATCCGCGATCCAGACTGAAGGGTTCCTGCGGGGCTTGTAAGGGGCTTCGCCCCTTAAACCCCATTAAAAAGAATAATTCAGTGAATATTTTTATAACAGCGGTTCCACGATCCGGTAGATGACCCGGTCCGCAATCATGATGCCGCGGCCGGTGAGCCGTATCACGCGCTCCCCCAAACCATCCGAAAGGACGACCATACCATCAGCTTCCGCATGCCTGATCCGCTCCATGACCGCTTCCGGCGTTTTAAACGCAAGGCGCCCCTCCATTTCCCCCAGCGACATCCCCCGCAGCAGCCGGAGGCCCGTCATGATGTATTCCGCAGCGGCCTGGCCGGACGAACGCGGGTCATGATCGAGGACCGGCCGTCCGGCGGCGATATAATCCTCCACGGTCATGGCGTTGATGTAACGCTCGCCGCGGATAAAGGAATGAGCGCCGGGTCCGAATCCGGCGTACGGATCGAAGCGCCAGTACTTCATGTTGTGCCTTGATTCGAATCCCGGCAGGGCGTAGTTCGATATCTCATAATGCCCGTATCCATGCCCCGTCAGCAGCTCCATGGTCAGCTCGAACAGTTTCGCCTGATCTGCTTCCGACGCCGGGTCCGGATTCAGCCTCCGGGAGAGGGGCGTGTTTTTTTCCACGGACAGGATATACGCCGATATGTGCCGCGGCCGGAAGCCCGCCACCAGGCCGATGTCGCGGGCCAGTTCCTCCCCGCTCTGCGTCGGGATGCCGGTGATAATGTCCGCGCAATGAACGATGCCGGGGACGCTGAAAAATAACTCCAGGTCGCGGGCCACGGGAAGCGAAGCCGATCTTCCGATCAGCCCGTGGAGCCGTTCGGACAGGGTCTGCACCCCCAGGACCGCGCGGTTCACGCCGGCGTCCCTGAATCCCGCAAGCGCCCCGGCGGAAACGTCGCCCGGGTTCATCTCCAGGGTGATCTCCGCTCCCGGTTCCAGCGCGGTGTAGGCCCGCACAACACCGAGTATGTCCTCCACCTGGTACGCGGTCAGGAGCGACGGCGTACCGCCGCCGAAGTATACCGTGTCCGCCGAAGGGAACCCGGCGGAGGGAAGCCGTTCGCCGATCTCATCACAGAGCCTGCGGACAAAGGCGTCCGGTATGATGTCACCCGGACCGGAGAGGTCCGCCGGCACTGAATAAAAATTACAATAATCGCATTTCCTTCTGCAGAACGGTATGTGGATATAAATGCCGCCGGTCATTTCCCCTTCCCGATTCCCAGGAGGAGGGAGCCGCCGGAAGCCGGCCTGAATTCGCCGTTGAGGCAGCGCCCCAGCTGGCGGATCGACTCCGCGGTGTCGGAAAAGGAGAGGAGACCCGCCTGAACGGCGCCGCTCACCGTCAGGGGAAAGGGGTTGCCGCTCGATACCAGGACAAAACCCATTCCCGTGGACGCGCATAAAGCGGCCGCGCTCCGGGCAAGCGCCGGATCCGGCGCGGAGAGATGGAGATAGAACACGGCCTTCCGGTCCCGCGCCGGCTTGTGGCGGGCGAGTCCGCCCAGACCGTCTATGATGATATTGTTTTTGTTGCGCGACAGCTCTTCGCGGAGGAGACGGTTCCCGGTCATGAAGACGCGGGTTACGCCGGCTGCCGGCCTGATCAGGTCCCTGCCGCCGAAATAGTATATTCCCCTGCGCGACAGCTCGCTGTTAACCCGGCCCGCGTCGCTGAGAGCCTTCCTGTCCCTCCCGGTGAGCCTGAATACTCCGGGCCGGGATTTTTCCTTTCCCACCGGCATGATGCCGTACCTGATCTTCACCTCCAGTATCCTGTTCACCGAATCATTGATTCTTGCCTCGGATAACCTCTTTTCGCACACCGCTTTTTTTATCGCGTTCACGATCGCCGGTATGCTCCCCTGCCACGAGCTGATGAGGACGATATCGGAGCCGGCCATGATGGACCGCACCGCGGCCTCGCCCATCTCCTGCCTCCGCGAGATGGCGTGCATCTCCATGTCGTCAGTGATGACCAGGCCGCGGAAATTGAGATCGTCCCTCAGTACGCCGGTCAGGAACTTTTTCGATACCGTGGCCGGATCATTGTTCCCCAGGATTTCCGGATAGGCGATGTGCGCCGTCATGATGCACTCGACGCCGGCCCCGATGGCCTTCCTGAAGGGGACCAGCTCGACGCGTTCCAGCCGCTTCATGTCGTAGCGGATCACCGGCAGGGTAAGATGCGAATCCCGGTTGGTATCGCCGTGGCCGGGGAAATGCTTTCCCACCGCGATGCAGCGCGACTCCTGGAGGCCCCTGGCATAGGCCGCGCCGAGGTCGGCCACCAGGCGCGGGTCGCTTCCCAAAGACCGGGTATTGATGACGGGATTCCGGGGATTATTATTGACGTCCAGCACCGGCGCCAGGTTCATGTTGACCCCGGTCTGGCGGAGCTGGAGTCCGAGGGCGCGCCCCCACCGGTACGCCAGGTCTTTGTCGCCGCATACGCCGGCCGCCATGTTCCCGGGAAACTGGGTTACGCCATCGACAATGCGCACCACCCTTCCCCCCTCCTGATCAATTGACACGAAGAGGGGAACGCCGGCATACGCGCATGATGCTTTCTGCATATCCTCAATATATTTTTTATTATTTTTAAAAGAAGAAAGGTTGTACCCGAACAGGATCACGCCGCCCGGGCGGTACTGCTTCACTATCATCTCCACTTCGCGGTTCATGCGGCCGCCCGGTACTGCCACCATTATCATCTGGCCTATCTTCCAGTCAAGGTTCATTCCGCGGGATACAACATCCGCCTCATCGGTGTATCTTTTCTGCATACAACCGGCAGTCATGGCGATGATAATAACAGGAATTAATTTTCTAAACAAATTCATAGGGCCCCTTGTACAAAATATGAATAATGACCATCAAAGATTATGTAACGCCGCAACCGTGTCTCATGGCAACAAAAAAATTAACAAACCGGTGATAGCGACATATCATTGCCGCGCGACGAAAACAGCCTGCGACATTAAGTACCACTGGACGGTTTCCTCAATCCATGCCGGTATACTGTATAATAATGATATTGATTTATAGTAATCACCGCATGTCTCATAGAATTATTTGATTTCCTGCATAAATTTTATTATAATACTTAATGGCGACAAATTAATAATTGATTTTTTTCTATAAAATTCTATATGTGTAGGAGACTGGTTGTCTGATATAGAATCGTGGCATGAGCAATCACAATCCCGACATAGATTTCCTGAACAGCTATTCTGCGAATACCTCCGTTGTCCCGGAGGTTATCGAGCACCTTATTGTCGATTTGCGGAAAGTCCGGTATATTCAGGACGAGATAGATGAAATAGTGTTATCCATGGATGAAGCGATCACCAATGCCATCCAGGAGACCATGAAAACCAACCAGAAGCTCCACCGCAAAATCGAAGCGGACGACGACCGTCGCGACATAACCATCCGCTACACGATATCCTGCGATATCTTTGACGCCACCATCATTGACCATGGCAAAGGCCTCGATATATTCAACATCCTGCATTCGACTCCCCAGGTGGGGACGCCGACATACATGAACCAGATAATCAGCTATGCCACCGAATCGGAAAAATGCAGGATAAAGGTCAGGCTGAACGGCCGGGAGATCCCGCTCCGCGGCATCGGGGCAGGCCTCAAGGTCATCCTCAATTTCATGGACGCCATTACCATCGACCTTATCGACAAGGAAAAGATACTCTCACAGTCAGTCTCCGAGCACACCGACGGCACCATCTTCAATATGAAGCGTAAACGCAGATATTATTCATGAAAGAAAAAAAACTGGCGACCGCCTACGATGACCCCAATTTCATGCGCTCCCGGGAGGCCAGGTCCATTCGCATTTTAAGCGAATACCTCGAGCCCGAAAAACGCTTCAGGGAAAAGAAAATCGAGCATACGGTTGTGTTCTTCGGATCAGCCCGCATCCGCCAGGATGGCGGCGGGGATGAAAAAGAGGCGCGATACTACAACATGGCCGCCGACTTCGCCTTCGGCCTTGCCAATCTCAGCAGGGAAATCGAACACGAGACAGGTCATTCTTTCTACATCTGCACCGGCGGCGGACCCGGTATAATGGAGGCCGCGAATCTCGGAGCGACCCGGGCCGGTTCGCAAAGCATCGGTCTGAATATCGATCTTCCCTTCGAGCAGGCGCCGAACAAGTATATCACCCCGGAACTAATGTTTAAATTTCACTATTTTTTCATGAGAAAGCTATGGTTCCTGTACCAGGCGAAGGCCGTGATCATCTTTCCGGGAGGTTTCGGGACGATGGACGAGCTTTTTGAGACGCTCACCATGGTTCAGACGCGTAAAATGGAGAAACTGAACATCCCCATACTCCTTTATGACCGCGAATTCTGGAGTGATATAATCAATTTTGACCGGCTGGCCCGGGAGGGCCTTATTGCGCCGGAGGACCTGGATCTTTTTCTCTATTTTTCAAGTGTGCAGGAAGGAATTGATATCCTGCGGCCGAGGCTTATAACCCTTATGAAAAACATCGATTATTACCTGAAAATGAGGTTTCCCATATAAAATAAAGGGCCGTCGCGCCATTGCCCAGGGAGGGACTTGAACCCTCACGAACAAAAAGTTCAAGGGATTTTAAGTCCCTTGTGTCTACCAATTCCACCACCTGGGCTGGATATGAGGCGCCGAGCGGATTCGAACCGCTGCATAAAGGTTTTGCAGACCTCTCCCTTGCCACTTGGGTACGGCGCCGGATTTCTCTTATCCATTTCTGAACAAACTGTCATGTTGTCAACTTAAAATATGGGCCCCTGTTTAAAATTTCAAGCACAAGCAGGTTATTTATCGGTTATCAGCGCCCCTGGCGGATATCTCCGCCGGAATCATAACCATGCCCCCTCTTTTTTCCCGATTATCCCCGCTGATTTTCTCTTCAGTACACCCGTAACCGCATCAATAGACGCATCGTGTCACGCATCTTTTTGACACGATTAAATTTTTTTACGAATTGAAAATATACATTTTTTATGAGCATTAGATGCTCAAGTGCTTATAACTATTGACATTTTGTACAACCAAATAATGATTGACCTATAGGAATCATAATTTTATTTAGTTTAGTGTAGACTGGAAATGGAGAAAAAGTTAATCATTGTTATCTAGCAATAGCTTCACTATAGCTTTTCTCCCAAAAAAAATATATTCAAAAATATCAGACTTAAACAGGAGGTCTCTATGGTTAGAAGGATCCAAAAAGTAGCCGTTATAGGCTCTGGCATAATGGGTGGAGGTATAGCCGCTCTGTGTGCCAGCGCGGGCATTCCTACTCTGCTACTGGATATCGTTCCATTCGATCTAAAAGACGATGAGAAGAAAGATCCGAAAGCGAGGAACAGGATTGTCAACGCCGGATTCGAGGGCGTTATGAAAGCAAAACCAGGGCTTTTCATGGATAAGGAGAAGGATTCAAAACTTATCACTCTGGGAAACCTTGAAGACGATTTCAAAAAGCTCGCAGATTGCGACTGGATCGTTGAAGTGGTCGTTGAGAACCTGAAGATTAAACAGGAACTCTTCGCGAAGATTGAAAAAATAATGAAGAAAACCACGATCGTGACCACCAACACGTCCGGTCTTCCCCTGAACAAGATATCACAGGGCCGGAGCAAGGCTTTCAAGGAAAATTTCTTTGGAACGCACTTCTTCAACCCGGTGCGCTACATGCACCTGTTCGAAATTATTCCCGCAAAGGAAACCAAGAAAGACTTACTCAAGTTCATGGCGGAATTCGCTGAAAAACGGCTCGGCAAAGGTATTGTCTGGGCGAAAGACACCCCGAACTTTATCGGAAACCGGATCGGCGTTTACTCCATGGTTTCCGCCATGCAGATAATGATGGATATGAAGATGACCGTTCCGGAAGTGGACGCACTGTCAGGTCCCGCCATCGGCAGACCGAAAACCGCTTCCTTCAAGACTGCTGACATGGTCGGTCTTGACACGTTCTCCCACGTGGCGAACAACTGCTTTGAACTGTGCCCCAAAGACGAGTCCCGCGCGGGCCTCAAGCTGCCGGATTTCGTCGGCAAGATGGTCGCGAACAAATGGCTCGGCAACAAGACGAAAGGCGGTTTCTACAAAAAAGAAATCACCCCCGAGTGGAAGAAAATCAACAAGGTCCTCGATTACAACACCATGGAATACGTGACCTTCGACAAGCCAGATTTCCCCTGCCTCGCGGCGGCGAAGAAAAAGTCGACCCTGGCCGAAAAAATCTCCACCATGGTATACGGCACCGACAAGGGCGCGCAGTACGCATGGAAATCCATATCCGGCACGCTCGTCTACTCCGCCAACAGGATCCCGGAGATATCCGACACCATCGTCGATATCGACAACGCGATGAAATGGGGATACAACTGGGAAATGGGTCCCTTTGAAATGTGGGATGCCATAGGCGTAAAGAAATCCGTGGACCGGATGAAAAAAGAAGGGGTGAAGATCCCGAAGAAAGTCCAGGCCATGCTCGCTAAAAAGGTGCAGACCTTCTACAAGATCGAGAAGGGCAAGAAGATGTTCTACGATCTCAAGAGCATGAAGTACAAAGAAGTCCCGACCAGCGACCTGGCGATCAGCCTCGTCAACCTCCGCGCGAACAAAAAGTTCGTCAAGGGGAACGATGCCGCGTCGCTCATCGACCTGGGAGACGGTATCTTCGACATCGAATTCCATTCAAAGATGAACGCGGTCAACAAGAACATGGTCGACTTCATGTCGATAGCCACCGAGTACGTGATGGAAAACGGACGCGGCGTCGTCTTCGGCAACCAGTCACCGGGATTCCCCGGAGCGTTCTCGGCCGGCGGAGACCTCGCCTACATGCTCGGTCTTGCCAAGGCAAAGAAATTCAGCGAAATCGACGACTTCATCAAGACTGTTCATGCGGGAATCATGGGCATGAAATACGCCCCCATTCCCATCGTCGCGGCCCCCTACGGCATGACGCTGGGCGGCGGATGCGAAGTCTGCCTTGCGGCCGACAAGATTGTCGCGCACGCTGAGCTCTACATGGGTCTTGTTGAAATCGGCGCCGGTCTCGTTCCGGGCGGTTGCGGCATGATGCATCTCTGGCAGCGGTTTATGGACAGCATTCCGGGCAACGTGAAGCTCGCCGACTACGCGGCGTATTTCATCCCGGCTTTCATGTCCGTGGCCCAGGCAAAAGTCGGCATGTCAGCCGCTGAAGCCCGCAAAAACGGATTCCTCCGCCCGACCGACAGGATCGTCTTCAACAAGGACAACCTCATCGGCGAAGCGAAGAAAGAATGCCTGAAACTCCTCGACGATGGATATGCTCCTCCGGCGAAGAAAAAATACCCTGCCATGGGCCAGGAAGCC
>CAZZHU010000188.1:0-206 GCA_964654045.1 uncultured Leptospirales bacterium | reverse complement strand
TGCTCAACATGCGTAACGGCGGCTACATACCGAAACACATGGAGTTCATCGCCAAGAAAGCCGCCTACTGTATGTCCGGTGGCGAAGCCAGGCAGGGTCAGCTCGTATCTGAAGAATACCTGATGAAACTCGAGCGGGAAGCTTTTGTCGACCTGTGGAAGACCGAAGAGACCCAGAAGATGGCCGAGCATATTCTTACTACCGGC
>CAZZHU010000187.1:4240-7679 GCA_964654045.1 uncultured Leptospirales bacterium | reverse complement strand
TTCATGTCAAGCCAGAGTAGCGGGAAAAAACCGAGACGAAATGAATCTCCTTCGCCGTCATCATAGTTAAACCTCAGCCCGATAAGAAGGTTAAAATACTTGTGAAAGGCATACTCGAAATTCAGGTCCGTATCATACCTGCGGCACTTGGATTCTCCAACGTCATAATAGGCTCCCGGGATAGTCGTCGGCCACAACCCAAAAAGCGGGAGCCCCCTAGCAAGGTCGATATCAGCTGCTATGGTTGAATATTTAAATTCATTCCTGCTGAGCCCAAAAAGGACCTGGCCCCCCATGCTCCAGCTGCCCGTAAGCTGCACCCAGAACATGGGCCCGAACATGAATGAGCCCTCTGCATCATGCTTCAAATTGCTGCCAAGAAGTTTTGCGGTGCTTTCCCGCTCGAATTTAATAAAAGCCGGCTGCCACCAGTCGCCCATCATGGATACCCCAAGCTTGGCTTCCACAGCGTGCGAAGCCGTTGGCGTAAAGAATATCCCGAGGGTGAATAATGCCGCCAGCATTACCACAACAAGTTTCTTCATACTATAAACCCCCTTACCGCTTATAAAAATATATTTTGATCAATAGTGTATACGGCATACCTAACAAATCGACTTTTTCATGTCCAGAAAATTTTTTAAAAATTCAGGCAACATTTTTCCATAAATGCCGCAGACAATAGACATCTCATATATAAAACGAAGCGGGTATCCTTTGACCTGTTGTATGCGGGAACCGGTCCATCCATCAGGAGAAAAACAGGAACGGGGGCCTCCCGGCTTATTTGCAAAATCGCTCCACATATTCCCCTGACTTCACCAGGTCTTTTAAATTGTAGACCTCGATTATGACGGATCCCGAAAAATCCTTGAGGAAATTACCGAATAATCCAGCTGAAACAGCATCGAGACCGGTCAATGCCTGGTGGTCCCTTCCTCCGCTGACGCCATGCAGATGTACCTGCCGTATCTTCTGGTGGAATACTTCCAGGAACCTGCCGTAGTCATGGTTATACAGGGTAATATGGCCCGCGTCCATGCAGACAGAGCACCGGCTCCGTACGATGAGACTGCTGAAGAAGGTAAGGTCATAGGACGTGTTTTCAATCAGTATATTCCCGGCCGAGTTTGCCAGCCTGGCGGAAATCGCGTCAAGGGCCCGGTGAAAAAGGTTAAAACGCTCCCGGTCAAGCTCAACACTGGGCGAGCCTTTTACCAGTTTATCCACATGGAGGACATAGCCGTCGACATCGAGAGTTTCAGTTTCCGCGAAAATCTTCTCAATGACATCGATGGACTGCTCCAGGGAAGCCGCTGACGGATTGAGCAGTTCCAGGTCGGACGGCAGGTGCACCGTGTACCTGAGACCGCTTTCGTCCTTGATGGCTTTCAGATCCCTGATAATGTCCGGCGACATTACCTCGTCCAGGTATTCCCTTCCGAAGAAAAGGAGCTGTACAAGGTCAAAGCTGTCCTTGAGATATACCACGTTGGCAACCACGCTTTCCTCTTTAACCGGAAGGATATACGAGGTAGTGCCAATTTTAAAGGGAAACCTGTTTTTATATGATACCATGGCGCTTTCCGCGGCAATGGCCTGATAATGTTACCAGGCCATTGCATCACGATTATGAATGTGTAATCATATAGTAGACATATATGCGTGTAATAGCAATTGAAAAAAATCAGTAATTAAAAATTTCTTTTGACAATCGGCATTATCAATACATAGTATATTGGTGATGTCCCATAATAGTCCCCGCGGGGGATACGGGATGTATCCGGAAAAACCGGCTATTCATTAACGGAAGCGGACAATGACACAGGCTGAATTATTGACCATGCTGTATATTTTCTTCGCCCGTATCATCGACGTCTCCATCGGGACCGTCAGGATCGTCCTGATTTCCCGCGGATACCGGTACGTGGCGCCCATTTTCGGCTTTGTTGAAGTGCTTATCTGGATAACCGCCATCAGCAAGGCCCTGGCTCACCTTGAAAGCGTGTACAGCTACCTCGTGTACGCGGCCGGTTTCGCAACCGGCAACTACGTCGGCATGCTGCTCGAATCGCGGCTCCCCTTCGGTTATAAATCAATCAGGGTCATAACAACCAAGGAGGTCTCCGCCCTGCCCCTCATGCTGCGCGGGGAAGGCTTCGGCGTGACCATCAGCGAGGGGCTGGGGCTGAAAGGACCGGTGTACATCATGTACTCCCTGGTCCCGAAAAAGAACATGGACCGTTTCCTGGAAATCGTAAACATCCTGGAGCCGGGCGCTTTCATCACCATAGAGGAGGTCCGCGCATACCATCCGGGTTTCGTATCGCGGAAAACCTATCCCGGCATTTTCGGGCGATTGATGAAAAAAGGGAAATAGCCGGTCGCCAGGATTGCAAGTCATATGACAAATTCCAATGTAACTGAAAAAATTAACCTGCTAAAAAACATGGAAATCTTCTCCACCCTGGCGCCGCAGGAGCTGGAAATAGTAGCGTACAACAGCCAGCTGGTCCATTACCGGAAGGGATCCCTCATATTCGCGGAAGACGCACCGGGCAATGAGCTTTTTATCATCAGGGATGGAGAGGTGCTCATCACGCGGCGGCGCGGCGACGATGACATCGATATCGCCCAGTTCATCGCCGGTGAATCCTTCGGCGAATGGGACCTCATCGGCAACACGCCGCGGGACACCACTGCCGTCGCCATCCGGGACTCGGTGCTGCTCGTCTTTCCCCGGGAGGGCATTACCTTCCCCATATTTCTGCAAAAATACCCGAAGATGTCGGCTCGAATGACCTACAAGCTCCTGGCCATCATCACGCAGCGCATCAGGACGACCCAGCGCCTGATCAGCGAAAAAACGCCCTGGGTCCGCACCCTCAAGAAACAGATGCTGGTCGACAAGCTGACCGGCCTTTACAACATGTATTATCTGCTGGAGGAATATGATGAACTCCGCACCGTCAGCGAAATACCCCTGGCGCTGCTCATCATCAAGCCGGACAATTTCAAGGATATCAACGATCGTTTCGGTCATGAGGCGGGGGACAAGATACTGATCCTCATGTCCATCTTCATCCAGTCGGTGCTGCGTGATTCGGACATAGCGGTCCGCTTCCAGGGTGACGAGTTTGCCGTGGTGCTCCTCGGCACCGGCAGGGAGGAAGCGATCGCCATGGCCCGCGACCTGGGGGTGGTGCTGCACGGCATCGACCTGGAACAGGTCACGGGAGAACCGCAGCTTAAGATCACCGTGAGTATCGGCATCTCCCTTCGCCCCGCCCACGGCTCGGACGCTTCCACCCTCGCGCAGAACGCCCGCGATTCCATGTTCCACGCCCGTGGCAGGGGGGGCAACCGCATCACAGCCATGAAGTAAAATATTTTTCCGCCATGCCTCCATGGAAGCGCAGGTATCTCCCGGCGCTTCACG
>CAZZHU010000187.1:0-4230 GCA_964654045.1 uncultured Leptospirales bacterium | reverse complement strand
ATTACAGGACGGGGGCAGCGGCAGCAATTACTCCAATCTCATCGACAACCTGCTCCGGCTCCTTGAAAACGGTTCGAGCTTCCTCTATTATCTGGGGGACAACAGGGGATTTCAAGGCAATGGATTCTTTTCGTCGCTTCTTAACGACCGGCCATGTCTTCCTGGAAAGGCCGCGCCGCATTTACCGGTTCCCCGCCGCCTTTGCATCTATCTGTTCCACGATGCGCATGCACAAATCGTTCATCAGGCTCATTGCCTTCGGGTCAACGTGGTCCAGGGTGTCATAGCAGGTATGGTAATTGGAACGGGGTGTCCTGTTCTGGGCCGCCACCGTGATCGCCCTTGAGATACCGGCCTTTACGAATTCGGCGCTGTCCGTTCCTCCCGCGTCGAGGGTCCACCGGTGGTAATGAAGCCCCATATCCTTCATTATGCGCTCGACCATATCCACGTACCCGCGGTCATACCGCACCATCTGCCACGCCTCACCATCCATGCAGAGAAAATCGTCCGCATCGGCGACGCCGTCCACGTTAAGGACCCATACGTCTCCGGCGAGGAGATCTCCGCGGTGACGCCTGATAAAAGCGCGCGATCCTTTGAGGCCGGCCTCCTCCGCGCCGAAGGCAACGAGAAGCACCCGTATGTTTCTCGGCCTTTTTTTCCGGTACGCGCGGTACATCCTGGCCAGGCCCAGGATGGTCGCAATTCCTGAAAGGTCATCCATGGCCCCCGGTGAAGCCGCTGTTTTATCGTATATCAGGTACCGGAATAAAAAATAGAATCCCGGGAAGAGGAACGGCACGATCAGCATGGTCCACCACATCGACCAGGGTATGACCCCCAGAAAATCAGCGCCGAGGTAGCGCGCGGCTGAGAGGAACAGGAGCAGGAAGGCCGATATGACGCCGGAACTCAACTTGAAACGCGCCAGGTGGCTTCGTTCGGCAAAATGCGGACAGTGCCACGACGAATCCATATGGCCGGAAAGGACCAGCGTCGCCCGCACGTATTTCGCGCCCCCGGGAGGATCGACGACGCTGTACACGTTGCGCGACGTCGATTTCGGGAAAAAAGCATCAAACCATTCCCGGTAGAGGATAACCTGGACAATGGCAAAGAGGAGCAGGGCCGCAACCATTACCATTGACGCCAGGGGATGCCAGAAGAAAACCGCTCCCGCCGCCATGAGGCCCGCCCCGACGGCCGGGATGGCGCCGATACAGGCCTTTGCCGCATAGGTGAAATCCTCCACGGCAGCATTGCCCGTGACCGCCATGAACTCATCGGCAATCATGCGGGCGGCTTTCTGTTCCTCTTCCGAGCCGGGCAGGCGCGGCCCGCACCGGTCGATGATCCTCTGGATGAACCCGCGCTGATACGCTACGCTGTTTTCCGCGTGACGGTTTTCCATGACGCGCCGTTATCCGGCCGGGTCGGTCACGCGGCCGATGAAGATTACGGCGCCGGTCCTGTTGTCGCAAATCAGGAACAGGAAGGGGTGATCGGCCCGGAAGGTATGCTTCTTCCCGCCGTTAGCCTTGACCATGATGATGGTCGTGGCTGCCGCCGCCTCCGTCCCTTTTTCGTTGACCTTTACATAGGCCTTGTGGAAGGCATCGCTGATGCCGAGCTTGGGCGCGATACCGGAAAAATCCGCCTGCGGAGAAAAAGCCGTTTTCATACCCATGGTACGAAGGGTCTCGGCCAGGCTGGCAAACGATGTTATTTCAAAACGGGGAACATACACGTATACCTCGTTCCTTGCAAGCCCGGCGCTCCATTTTCTCCAGCTGTCAACGGTCAGCTTCTTTTCAATACCGGCAAGGCCGGTCCTTCCTTTCGGAAGGAGAATCACCATGGAAAGGGCGTCATCCTTATTGCCCCGGGTTTTATATGGAAGGGACACGGCCTGGATCTCATTATTCTCATAGTAGTTGAAATGGCCGAAATTCTTCATCATGGGAACTTCCGTCTTCTGCGCCGGCGTGATAAAAAAATCACTCTTCGCGGTGGACTTCTCGTCAAATGGAGATTCCCAGCTGCCCAGGAAATATACCGCGTTGGTCAGCACCAGGCTTGTGGCCCTGGTGACGGCTCCCTCCGGCACGAGGCCGGTAATCTTGTCATTGGTGTTAGCGGCAACCCACTTGTTTATCACCGAACGCGATCCATCGGGGTCACCGGCAAAGTCCACCTGTTTCAATCCCGCATTGTAATATTTTTTCATGGTCGCGGTAAAGGCGTCTTCGACCGCAACATGTTTCCCGATCCAGACACGGTTCGCCGTATCGAAGCGATATTTCCCGCTTTTCGCGCGGCCGCTCATGTCGTCGAGCATGGCGCCCCAGTCACGCGACACGTCTTCACCCGTGCCCTTGAGATGAAAGACCTTCTCGATTTCCCGCCTTGTTCCGCCGCGTGAACCCGCGTGGACCATGGAGAAAGCGGTGACCATGCTCAGCGGCGAAATAAACAGGTTTGTATTCTGGGCGGCGAGTTTCCGGTATATTTCGAAGGCAAACTCATTGTTGCCGGTCACGGCCCTGCTTAACTGGCGGGCCTGCTGTTTCCCGCCCGCGAAAACGGCTGATAATGCTGCCATTGATATAACCAGCGAGATCACGATTATCCTGCGTATCATTTTCATGTTGTTCTCTCTTGCCTGTGTTTATTCCGGATTCAGTGTCTGCCCGCAAATACTTGCGACGCAGTACGCGGTACAGGTATTAGATCGATCGCCATTCAAATCAGTTCCATAAAAGATGAAAAAAATCAAGAAGATTTTATAAGAACAACATGCCCACTGTCCCCCTGAGGGGCGCATATTCTATATCGGCCTATTTGACCTCACCCGCTCGCTGCGCACGCCGAACGTTTTTCAGACATCCTGTCTGCGTTCGGCACTAAAACATCCTGTTTAGCGCCTCTCCTTGAAAAGGAGAGGGTTTTCGTTATAAGTATATTTCTATTCCTCCCCTCTCCATTTCATGGAGAGGGGCTGGGGGTGAGGCGAAATTGGATACAGAATTAGCATTTACCAGGACTCAGAAAAGGGAGACAGGGGGTTCTTATAATAGTGGATTTATTGAACGAAGATACGACAATTTCAGCAAAAATAAGAAAACCGGTACTACCGGTATCAGGCGAGAATATATTCCCCGTCGATCCTCACGACCGCGCCGCCGCCGAACTGGACGCGCCGCGTTCCATCCTGCACGACAGAGCGAATGCGGATGATATTCGGATTGCCGCGGTCGTTATTCTGCTCCAGGACCAGGCCGGCGCCGTCCCATGCCCCGGTATGGAGCAGGTAACAGGCAAAGGCGGAATTCCCCGAGCCGGTGGCCGGGTCCTCGAGATATCCGTACCGAGGGGCAAAGACACGCGTGCGGTACTGATGATCCCCGGCTGCCGTTTCCGCGGAAAAAACAAGGACAATGTCAATACCATGGTCCTGGCAGAATATTTTCAGCTCATCCAGGCCGGGATTGATATTCAGGCAGTCGTCGAGGGTCCTGATCGGAACGATGAGCGTATTCAGTCCGGCGTTAACGATGGCGATGGGCATCCTGGAATTTATAGCGCCGGTATCAATCCTCAACGCCCCGGCCGCGCTCGCCCTGTCGATCAGGGTATCCTTGAACAGGGGGAGCGGCGCGGTTATATACACGGAATCGCTGCCGTCGATATCATTGACGACATCGAGGAGTTCGTCTTTCACACGGATGGTGATGTTCCGTTCCTTGCGCAGCCGCGCATCGCGCGAAACCGCTTCGTACATCGCCGCGATGGTGCCGTGGCCGCAGAAATCAACCTCGCACTCCGATGAAAAATACCGGAGGAAGTATCCGCCATTCTCGGGGAACAGGTACACCACCTCGTTGACAAAGCCCTTTAATTGCGCGGCAATGGCCAGCATCTCGGCATCCGTGATGTCCCCGATGCCGTCCAGGTACACGCACCCGGCGGGATTCCCGGTTGATAATCCCTTTGCGAAAGCGTCGATTTTCCTGAACCTGAATTTTTTCATAAATGCGTTTCACTAACGGCGCGGGGGGATCATTTCGCCCCCTCCCTGATCTCGGTCAGTATCCGCGTTCCCTCCCTGGCATGTCTGACAAAAACCGGGTCAATCATTACCTTCCGGATGTCCCTGTCAGACAGGAGGGTGTCAACTTTCCCCATCTCCTCATCCAGGAAGTCTGTTTCTTCCTTTGTGAGATTTGA
>CAZZHU010000186.1:0-7743 GCA_964654045.1 uncultured Leptospirales bacterium | reverse complement strand
GTGCGCGACCACCTGGCCCTGGACGAAATCGGCATGTACCTGGAAGCCCAGCACATCGTGGAAAAGACCCAGGAATACGACAGTCTCTTTGATTTTCTGAACGCCGTCATCAGCCGGACGCCGCCGGGATCGGGGAACGTGATCTTCACTCCCTGGCTCCACGGTAACCGTTCGCCGCGGGAAGACCCGTACGCCCGGGGCATTTTCTTCAACCTCTCCCTGGAGACGGGGAAGCGCCAGATGATCCGGTCGGTCCTGGAGGGGATGGCTTTTCACAAGCGGTGGATCCTGGAGGCGATGGAGAAGAAGGTGCCGTACCGCGAGAGTCTCCGTTTCGTGGGCGGCGGCGCCAAGTCCGACGTCGGGTGCCAGATCATGGCGGACATCACCGGCCGCGTCATCGAGACCATGGCGGACACACAGAACGTGGGGACCATCGGCGCCACGGTGGTATGCGCCGTGGGCCTGGGACTCCTGAAGTCATTCTCCGGGGCCAAAGAGCTGATACGGGTTCATAAGACCTATGAGCCGCGCAGGCAGTACCGGGGTATGTATGATAAAAATTTCGAGGTTTTCAAGAAGTTATATGATTCTAACAGAAAGCTCTTTTCAAATCTGAACAAATGAGGATACAGCAATGGGAAATTACGATATGTATAGAAAACAGGTTTATGACTGCATCATGGAGCTGGTCCGCGAGGGATACGTGCAGGGTACCGGCGGCAACGTGTCAATGCGGGTCGGGAACGAGGACGTGGTCGTGGTTACGCCGTCGCAGCGGGAATACCATGGCATGACCGTTGACGATATCTGCGTCGTTGACTTCGACCTGAAGCCCGTCGAGGATAACGGCCTGAAACCGTCGATGGAAACGGGGATGCACATCGCGGTATATAAAAACCGGCCCGATGTAGGCGCCGTGGTCCACACCCACCAGATCTACGCGAGCGTATTCGCGCTCCTCAACCAGCCGATCCCGGCGCTCTTTGACGAGGTCTCCATGACCATCGGCGCCCTTGTCGAGGTCGTGCCGTACGGGCTGTCCGGCAGCCCCCAGCTCATCGAGAACGTGAAATCGAAGCTGGGGAACCGGAGCAACACCTACCTTATCCAGAACCACGGGGCCCTGGCGCTGGGACCGGACCTCGCGAAGGCGAAACGGTGCGCGGAGCTCCTGGAAAAGGCCGCCCACGTGTACTGCCTGGCCCTTTCCACCGGTAAGGAAGTTGGCGTCCTCCCGCAGAATATCCAGGACATGATGGGGAAGATCGTGGCGGGCAAGCAGGATGCGGAGATCAAGCGGAGGGAGGAGATGAAGGTTTAACCTCACCCCCCCCCGCCCCCTCTCCTTGTTAAGGAGAGGGGGAGCGGCAAACATACTATATAGTGGAGAAAAAACATGAATAAGGCAACCACACAACAATACGGAATATCACACTGGCCGGATACCGAGGAGCTTCAGAAGCGCCTGTACCACCTGGCCAACGAACTGCCGATACACCAGGTCAAGCGGGACAAGATGCAGGAATATCTCGGCTATTTTGACGCCAAATGCGCGAAGTCGAAGGAAATGATAGGGCGCGCCAAGGAGCTGATTCCCGGCGGGGTGCAGCACAATCTTGCCTTCAATTATCCCTTCCCTTTGGCCATCACCAGGGCCGACGGGGCTTATCTCTGGGACGTTGACGGCAACCGGTATCTCGATTTCCTGCAGGCCGGAGGACCCACGCTCCTGGGAAGCAATTACAAGCCGGTGCAGGAAAAGGTCATAGAGGTCATCAAGGAAAGCGGCCCGGTGACCGGCCTCTTCCATGAATACGAGCTGAAGCTGGCGGAAATCATTCATCGCCATATGCCGTCGGTGGAGATGTTCCGCATGCTGATGAGCGGCACCGAGGCGTGCATGGCCGCGGTGCGCGCGGCCCGCTGCTTTAACGGAAAAAAATATGTCATAAAGATCGGAGGCGCCTACCATGGCTGGAGCGACCAGTTCGTGTTCGGGATGAGGGTGCCCGGGGTCGGTCCCCTGGACGCCCACGGCATTCCGGCCGGCGCCTACCAGTTCACCAGGGAGGTTTTTCCGAACGATCTCGACGCGCTGCAGAAGCTCATGGAAGAGAATGAGAAGGACGGCGGCACCGCCGCGGTCTACCTGGAGCCCCTCGGCCCAGAAAGCGGGACCCGGCCGGTGCTCCGGGACTTCAACCGGAAGGTGCGGGAGCTCTGCGACCGGTTCGGCGCCCTCATGATTTTCGACGAGGTGGTCACCGGTTTCCGCATCGGCCTGGGCGGCGCCCAGGGCTATTTCAACGTGAAGCCTGACCTGACCGTGTTCGGCAAGTGCGTGGCCGGCGGTTACCCGGGCGCCGGCGGCGTCGGCGGCCGCAAGGACGTCATGCTCTGCTATGCGGCGGGCATCGGCGGCGGACCCGGCGGAAAGCGCGCCATGGTGGGCGGCACCCTGTCGGCAAATCCCATGTCCTGCGCGGCCGGATATTACGCCATCAAGGCCATCGAGGAGACCGGGGCCCATGTCAAGGCCGGGGCCGCCGGTGACAGGCTCGCGAAAGGGCTGGCTGATATTTTTGAGCGCAACAAGCTCCCCTTCGTTTCCTTTAACCACGGCTCGATCTGCCACATGGAGACCGGCGCCGCCATGCTCATGGACATCAAGAACCCCAATATCTTCAAGGAAGTGGGTGTGCGGAAAAAGGTCATGGAGGAGATGGGGGCCGCCATGATGGCCGAAGGGATTATCACCCTGGCCGGGAGCCGACTCTATACCAGCATGGCCGATACCGACGACGTCATCGACGACGCCCTTGAACGCTTCGACAGGCTCTTCAAGCATATCGAGGTGAAGAAGGACTAGGGAAACCTCACCCCCTCGGTCGCGGCGAGCGCTTTTCGGACATCCTGTCGGTAACCTCTCCTATGAGGAGAGGGCGCGCCGGAGGCGGGGTGAGGGATAAACATACACATATCAAGGGGAGGTTACATAAACGTGAAGGCTGAAGATGTGAAATACAAAGTGTACGGATACCGGTGGGTGGTGCTGGCGGTCTTTTTCCTGATCACCGTTGCCATAGAGATCCAGTGGTTATCATTCGCGCCCATCGCGCGGGAGGCGCGGGCGGCATATGGATTCGGCAGTGATGAAGGGATCTATATTGACCTCCTTGCGCTGATCTTCCTCATACTGTTCCTTGTCATGTGCATTCCCGCGTCGTATATCATCGACCGGTACGGGATCAGGAAGGGGATCGGCATCGGCGCAGCCCTGACCGGGATATTCGGCCTGATGAAGGGGATATTCGCCACAAGCTACCCCATGATGGTAGTCTGCCAGGTCGGCCTCGGGATCGCCCAGCCCTTCATCCTTAATGCCGTGACCAGGGTCGCGGTCAACTGGTTCCCGCTGAACGAGCGCGCCACGGCCGTGGGACTCGGAACACTGGCGCAATACGTGGGCTTCATAGTGGTGAGCATGGTGACGCCGTACCTGGTTGTCAAGAGCGGGGAGACCTATGATCTCTCCGGGATGCTCATGACCTGGGGTGTCATCTCCGCGGTGATCGCGGTACTTTTCCTGGCGCTGGTAAGAGAGGAACCGCCCACGCCGCCGTCAGAGCAGGGCGCCGAGGAACGTCTCCTTTCGCGCGACGGATTCAGGCACATCATAGGCCACAGGGACATGCGAATCGTACTGGCGCTCTTTTTTATCGGACTGGGCATGTTCAACGCGATCACCATGTGCATAGACCAGATCTGCGAGATCAAGAAGCTTTCCACAGAGCAGACGGGCATGATCATGGGGGTGATGTTCATCTCCGGGATCATCGGCGCGGTGGTGCTGCCGGCCCTGTCTGACAGGATCCGGAAGCGGAAGGTATTCATGCTGCTGGGCATGGCCCTCATGACGCCCGGCCTGGCGGGCCTGGCCTTCGCCGACAGCTACGGCCTGATGATGGTTTCCGCCGCGGTCATGGGATTCTTCCTGCTGGGCGGGGCCGGCCCCGTCGGGTTCCAGTACGCTGCGGAAGTGAGCTTTCCCGCTCCGGAGTCCCTGTCCCAGGGTATAATTCTCCTTGCAGGCCAGATATCCGGCATCCTTTTTGTGGTCGGTATGAACACGGCAGGCATGATTCAGTTCATGATAGTATTCATCGTCCTGGCGGTTCTCAATATCGCCCTGGCGGCCCTTCTCAGGGAATCGCCCATGATCATGTCGGGACAGAAGCAGGAGTAAACGGCGGTGGTTGCGCGTAATCCGAAACAGGATGGAAATGCCATGAAACTAAAAAAGGACATGGAGTCATGCCGGGAGCGGGTGCGGGAGATACGGTCGCGGTTTTTATCAGCCGATGACCTGGCGGAACTGTATGATCACCTGGTGCGCACCTCTGATCTTTCACCGGAATCAATAGCCCATGAAATCGAGAGCGCGGCGACCGCCATTGAAACGGGCGACTACGGGTTCCTGGCCCGGGACGTCGAGGAGTTATCCCTCACCATCGAGGAGATAGCGTTTCTTATCGAGCACAACCGGTACCAGGAAAAGGAACATTCGGACGCCGCGGGCGCGTACCGTAACATTGACGTCCACGGCAGCTTCCCCGGCACGAACCTCTACCTGATATCCGATACCACGGAGCTGGCGCGCAGGACCACGGATGCCATCGGGCGTATCATGAACGGCATGCGCGGCGACCACTTCCGGCTCTATTCATACCTGATCTCGTTCAAACCGGCCAGGAGCGATGCGCGCCGTCTTTTCATCCTTGAACATGAGCGGCATGTCCACCCGAAATGTGGTGAGAGCGACGGGACGGTTGCCGCCGCGATAGACGCACTCAGGGGCCATGCGCCGGCAGTATCAGCCGAAGACGCCGGGGAGTTTATCAGGTCATGCTCGCCCGGTTTCGCGGCACGGGGCTTCTACCGCGGCAGCGGGACCGTCATCGATACGTATCTCGTCCCGTGGCTCGCCGTGCGGGAGCTGCTGCTGAACAAGGAGGAAATTTATATCGCGATTGCGCCGGGGACCGGCGACGGGCCGGCGGGGGAAAGAACGGTGCGGCTCTGGCTGCCCGTTGAAAAGTTCCTGGAAAACTTCGGCACCATCAACGGGATCTTCGAGCGGCGCGGCATTACCATCAACCGGCAGTATTTCAAGACCTTCAGCTTCGGGGAACGGATGTTCGTCGCCCTCACCACCTGCCTTGATGCGGCCCAGCTTGCGCCCGACGTGGAGGACTTCCTGAAGGGTGAGTTGTACAACCGGCTGATACTGCTGCAGTCAGCGCCCGTTTCGGTCGGCGAAATCAGGGGCATCCTGGACCGGATCAGGGACGCCAAAGATTATGTAAAGCTCGACCTGATCGACGAGATGCAGAAAAACAAGCAGAAAGAATACCTGATCCCGCTGGTGTTTCTGTTACGGGACGGCAGCCAGGAGGTCAGGGACAAATCCTTCGGCCTGATCAAGCATTATCTCCTGAGCCCGACCGCCGAAATGAAAAACGATTATTACTGGTCGACCCTGAAGAACATCGTAACGGCCTCGACCGTCCCCCTCGAGAGGGAGATGGACCGGCCCGCGCGTCCCCTCACCGATGTCGAGATAATAAACCTCATAGCATTCCGCGACATTTATTATGAAGATTACCGCGAACCCCGGACGGGGGAACAGTACCTGTTCATACGGATCAGCGGGATCGGGATAGGCAAAGGCGGAATCCGCGCTGACGCCGAGCATGTTACCTTCTCCGGCGAGGGGGCGCTTTCCACCAACATGCTTTTCAAGACGCTCGGCCTGGGCATACCCCTGTACGCCGCGGGCAAGGGGGGCATCCGGGGGGACCTGCGGCTCGACTCGCTGGACGCTGACGGGAGGGAGAGCGCCCGGGAAAACATACTGACCGCGTACGCCGATTTTCTCTATTACCGGGCGGGGACCGGCCCGTTCTCCGACGTGCCGGCCGGCGATGTCGGCATCGGTGCCGATGAAATCGGCGTCATGTTCAAACGCATAACGGACAACGCCGGGCGGGACCTGAAGGCCATCGCCGAAGGCTCCATCGCTCCGCACTCTCCGGAGGGGCGCATCCTGAAAGAAAACTTCGGCATCGATGTCGGGTCCGAAACGCTGGTGCGGAGCCTCGCGTCAGACCGCGGGAGCCTTGAAGGCTATACCGCCGCGTCCATTACCGGCAAGCCCGGGGCGCGGGGTCTGCGGATACGCGCCGGCGCCACCGGCCGGGGCCTGGTCGAGGTGCTTGCGGCACAGCAGAATTACGGCGATTTCAGTGACGCGTCACTCTGGGCCGACCCGGCCAGGGTGGGTGAGGCGATCTCAGCGGACGATGAATTCTGCCGGCTGGCGCACCGCCGTATACGGATGCTCACCTTTTCGGTGCAGGGCTTTGGGAAGGTGGGGGCGTCCTTCGCGGGGATCATCGACCGGATAGGCGGCACGATCAAGATGATCTCGGACATCAGCGGAACGCTGGCCGACGACCGGGGCATCGACGGCATAGCCGCATTGCACGATCTCTGCAAGGGGGGGAAGTGCAGGATCGCCGATGCGCCGCGCGAATTGCTCGGCCGGAGCGAATTCATCCCGGGGGATACGGTCCGGCCCCTCACCGCGGTGGTGAATGTCGTGGTGCCGTCCGCCCTTGAGGACGTTGTCGTCAACCGTGACGCTGTCTCCGGCAACACCGTCAGCGTGAAATCCCTGGAAGGTGAATACGTCCTCCAGGGCGCCAACGGGCCGGTGACCTCCGACGCGGAGGATGTCCTGATGGAGATGGGAAGGATATCCTTCCCGGACATCCTGGCAAATTCGGGGGGTGTGCTGGCTTCGTACCTGGAATGGCTCAACGGCCTGATCCTGGTCTTCGGGTACGGGCGCATGCAGCGGGAGGGTTTCGTCCATCCCATCGTGCACAACCTTGTGCGTCACTTCCACCCGGACGCGGCCGGCGATGAACCAGGGGTGGTGAACGAGGAGGTCTATGACTGGGCGTTCAGGTTCATCCTGCGCTGGGCCACGGCGGAGACCATACGACTGTCGCGCACATACAAGGTTTCGATACGGACAGCCTACATGGCCCTCGGGATGCGGCTTGCCGCCCGGGAAGGCAGGCTGTCCGGAAATTTCGGGATCAGAATAGAGAATCTCAGGGACACCTTCGCCGCGCGCGATGCCGAAGGCGGGATACTTGCAGCGGCAGTTTGCCGGTAATAAACCGCCATGAATAACGATTCCCATGCTGTGTTTATTCGACGAGGCGTCCGATATATATCCATGCACGGCAGTACCCCGCATTGCCGGGGGCTGCCGCGCCGAGCCGCGAATGGCCCCGCATGGCGTGATCGGCCGGCGCCATGTGCCCGGAAGTTATACCGTATGTAAAGGAGCGCATCCATGAACTGGTTATCCCTGCCCGTTTTTATGTCCGCTGCAGTGTCGTTCTACGTGGGGTTCTATTATCTCCTGATGTACTTCAGGAGGAGATCCGACCGGGAACAGCGCTCCTTTGCCGTGACCTGCTTCATCGTCGCCGCCTATGACCTGTTCTGCGCGGGCCTCTATAACGCGCAGACCCTGGCCGACGGCATGTTCTGGCAGCGGCTGCAGTTCGCCAGCCTGGCCCTCCTCTGCATTTCAGTGGTCTGGTTCCTGTTTGATTTCTCGCATTACCGGATCGGCAGGCTGTTCTATATCATCGCGGGGTA
>CAZZHU010000185.1:0-7764 GCA_964654045.1 uncultured Leptospirales bacterium | reverse complement strand
TTGTTTGATGAGGATTCGAGCTGTCCGGTGATTTTCTTGATTTCACCGATGATTTCAGCAATGCTTTCACGCATGACATAGACACCGTGGCTGATCCTTGTCAATTCGTCGGAGACGGCCATTACCTTGCGTTCAGCGGAAAGATCTCCCTTGGTCATATACTGCATGAAATCGGTGATCAATGAGACCTTGTCCCTGATGGACCTGGTAAGGAAATAGGTAAGGCATGAGGCAATTATTATGCCGAAGAAAATAATCATGCTGAATTTCAGATAGGAAAGTGACCAGTTAACATTGGCCTGTTCCATCTGCAGAAGAAAATAACCTGTAACGGCAATAATTGGAATGCTGATCATGGCAACCAGCGAAACGACCATTCTGGTTACGAAATTTACGGTTCTGGATGTATTTTTATCAATTCGTCTGGCAAAAATACCATCGTTGAGATATTTCTGAATAAAGCGTTCAGTCAAAAAGAAATAGAGCACCATCCCGAAGGGAGGTACCACCAGGGCCGTGGTCCACACATTAATGGTCTGTATCGGGGTCAGACTGGCTATCAGCGTAAATGGAATATATGCCATGACGAGGCCGAGGATCCATCTTGCCAGGGACCCCCCGGCATGTATGAGGGGGAGGGCAAAAAAACGTTTCTGGGCACGGACATATTCCGCATCAGAAGAATCAATCCCGGATAATTGTTTTTTAAAATACGAGAGTATTGGAATGATTGCTATAATATCTGATATATATGTGGTTAACATTGATACAGGAACGACAAGGGCAAGAATCTGAAGCAGAAGGATAAGATTTTCTAAACTGATGTCAAGATTGACCCAGAAATAAATAAAAAGGAGGGGTATTATTACAAAATAACTGAAAAATTCAGTGTTTATAATAAAGCGTAACTGAAACCTGCGCATTGATGATAGTGTGTGATCGGGTAGCGTCATCTGAGATCCCCTCCTGGGCATGTGTTCATATCAATGATCGTATAGCAGCGAATTTTTTAAAATATAATGAATAGATAATATAATTAGTCAAGATAAAGATTATACTAATTGATTCGATTATATTAAAAATGACAAAATTAAATTAGTGTCTATTATTGTCAGTTTTTTAATTATTTTTTCTTACAAATCTTTTTCAGTTGACCAATAATTCAAAAAATTAATAATGTAATAAGTACGCCCGGGCGGGCTTATTATTGATTAATCTAACACCTGATTAATAAAATATGTCGTCCAGTTATATCACTTGTGTGGTCAATTATTATGTACTGATGAAAATTCATGGGCGGGATTGTAATTCGGGCAAATGAGAAAAAATATAATTAATTGACGGCATCCTTGTTGTTTGTATTTACCAAATAGAAGATAATACCGGAGAATATCATCTTTGCGACATCCAGATAAAATTAAACCTGCAAGAAAACCTGTACGATCAAAAACTGGTGATACTAATGTAGTGAAAAAATTTGCAAACCTTCAGCGCCTGCTCAAAAATGAGGAAGCAAAAGTTGAAAAATTACAGAAATCAATCAACAGGAATAAAAACATCGGAAAAAAGACGAGCGGAGATCTGATCAGAATGCAGTCTGAAAACAGGATGTATAAAAAAAGGGTCTCACTTCTGCAGGATCAAATTGATATACTGAATGAAATGCTGGAGGGAATCCAGAAGAATTATCAGATTTCAGCGGAGGCGTCGGTAAATCTTTTATCGGATCTGGAATACAACAAGTATAAATCGCGCTTTATTGATATCGATATCGAGTTTTATCCGGGACTGGAAAAACTGAAAGAGTACGGGAAAAACATAAAAGACTTTTTTCTCAATGACATGCACTGCACCTATATATATATCCATTGCGACGGGATCACGGAAGATCTCAAAAACCTGCTCAACATAAATATTAAAAAGAAACAAAAAGATTCGGTGAGCTTTATCTTTGACCGAAGCAGGGTATATTACTTTGACCTGGAGGATATTGACCTTCCGGAAAGAAAACTGGGTAGGATAATAATCGGCAGGTATCCCTATAAATCAAGGGAGAAGGATGTAAGTTTTGATAAAAGGATCGAGTCGGAGATACTGAGCACAAAAAGGCTCCTGGAAAAATGCATCATCGAGATACAGAACAAGGAACTTGCCATAAAAGACGCACTGACCGGACTGCATTCAAGAAAATTCCTGATTGAGCGCCTGACGGAAGAGTTTAACAGCGTGGACCTTCTTGCGAAGCTCACTGTCAGCGAGAGCAACCTTCTTAAAATGATAATGAAATCCGAAGGCGTTGCGTCATCAATCATCAGGAATCAGTATTTTTCAAAATATAAAACAAGGGACGAGGTTTTATTCGGTAAAACCGTGCACAAGCTGAAGGCATCGCATATAATAGATACGGGGAGCGTGAAATACGCCGGCGAATTGCAGGATTGCTATTATTTTAAAAACTCAAAAATGTCCTATGAATTATATCTTGCCATCCTGGACCTCGATCACTTTAAAGATGTAAATGACAACTGGGGAGGCCATTCGGTAGGCGATAGGATCCTGAGGGAGTTTGCGGAAATAATAAAGAATACTATCAGGACGACGGACATCCCCGTACGGTATGGCGGCGAAGAGTTCATTATTGTTTTTCCGCGATCAATAAATTTCACGAGGATTTACAGCGTCCTGGACACGATACGTCTTTTATGCGAAAAAAAACTTGTCGTTTCATGGGGCGGCAAAAAAAGGAACGTGACGGTTTCAATCGGGGTAACGCAAATTAATAAATTCGACATGAATGTCAATTTTATTATTAACAGGGCCGACGCGGCGCTGTACAAAGCAAAGATCAAGAGAAACAGGATCATCATGTGCGCACAGAATGACGAAGGGGAATTGACCTACCAATGATAGACCCTCCCGCCGGCGATAAACCGGGGAGTTGTATCGCGCGGGCATGAGAGAAAGCTGTGGTTTGACATTGTGTTATTGGATATAAAAAAGACACGCTTCCGGCTGGTCTCTTTGCGGACTATAATAAGATTTCACTCATTCTGCCAGTACTACCTTGATGCAATTTCCTTTTTTATTCCATTCAATGCAGGCAATCTTATGTAACAGGCACAACCCCCTTCCATGGGATGAAAAGATGTTTTTCATCAATGACCTTTCCGGGTCAGGTTCAGGATTGAATCCGGCACCTTCATCTTCTATCGTCATATCCAGTTTATTCTTAAAGCCTTTGATGGTAATGTATATTTTTTTTCCAGGGTCATAAGAGTTACCATGACTGATCGCGTTTTCAATTGTCTCATCAAGGGCAAGCCGGAAATTGAACTCGGATATATCATGAGCAAGGCCATATTTTTGAATCTTTTTAAAGTATACAAGGGCCTCGCCAATCACTTTTCTGGCTTCCCTTGTGTCGCTTTGAATAACGCGATTAAAGACAGCAGGTGGATTTTTTCCGACTTTCATCATTTAATTACTTGCCTGTTAAATATACCTTTAATTCCGGAAATGATTAAATGCTCGCTCATTAATGTGAATATACTTTTTATCTATTCGTTATCGGCAAATATTATTCAATCCTGAAACATTGTATGAACATTGATTTTTCCAGCCGTGCCTGCGGGTATTGTGACATGGCCATCGGATGCGGTTATGTCTACACGGACGGCGGGGCTCGGACCAGCGGTCAGAGCCAGATAGCGGAATTACCCAATGGACATACCTTCGGAGCGGGCATATCCTGCACATTTGTAAAAATCGTGAAAACGACACTGGCGATCGGATATATATACTTCGAACAGGCTGATATTAACAGGGGGACCATGCTGAGGTTCCTGCCGGCCCGATTATTCAAAAAGGGTTATACCATTGCGATCGGTGCCGAGTTTAAGGTTATATAATACTATCTGAACTATAATTATAAGCTATCCCTGTCCCTCCGGGAAAATATCATCAGGGAGATGGAATATTAATATCATCTTCCTGATGAATACCTCCAGGTGTCCCTCCCGCAAAAGTCGGCAGCATGGAAATTGATTATAAGCCCTCCCTTCAATTTATTTCATTAGTAATCCTGGTTCTATCTATTAATTACATAATAAAAAGTGCTTGCTTGATATGTTTTTATAATTATTGTATTATAAAGGTGTATTGTTAAAATGATTATTTAAATGTTATGAAAGAAGGTCGCAGCCATATTTATATATAGTGAATGATTATAATATGATTGCTCCATGTAACCGGCATCGCGCTGTTTTTACCGGGCTTATATGTATCGGGCTCGTGATTGCGGTGTTACTACATGGCGCCTGCTCTCCTGCAAGTAAAACCGCCGATGTTCCGCCCCATGCCGTTCGTGGCGTGATCGATCTCCATGACTGGGACTTTGAAAAAAACGGTTCTGCTGTACTCGGCGGCGAATGGGAATTTCACTGGAAGAAAATGAGCGGTGAAATCGCTCCGGGAATGCCGCCGTCATACATCCAGGTTCCCGATCGCTGGAGCGAAACCATGCTGGGCGGGAAGAAAATAACCGCGCACGGTTACGGGACCTACCGTTTGAATATCATCCTGCCCGATACAATCGTTCCTCTTGCCATCCGGATGCCTGACGTGGAAACAGCGTACACCCTGTATGTAAATGGCCGGCAGCATGGTTCGGTCGGTACCGTGAGCGCCTCGAAGGATACCGACAACTGGCGTTTTGAGCCAAAAGTATACTCACTTCCCGGCGCAGCGGGGAAGCTGGAGCTGGAAATAGAGGTCTCCAACTACGTGTACAAGGGAGGCGGCATAACAAGGGACATCACCCTGGGATCGGAGACTGCAATTCACCGCAGATGGGAAAAGACGGTGTTTCTTGATTATTTCATACTGGGCGGATTGCTGATCATAGGGCTGTATCATTTCGGCTTCTTTCTCATAAGGCGGCGGGAAAAGTCGACACTTTATTTCAGTCTTTTCTGCTTTCTTCTGGGTATACGGGGCATGATAGTCGGGGAGCGTATCCTCAGCGCGGCATTTACCGGCGTGCCCTTCGAGTATTTTTTCAAGGCCGATGTCCTCACTATTTATCTGACCGTGCCCATATTTCTCATGTATCTGTTCACCGTGTTCCCCAACGAAAGTCCGCGCAGGTTGAGGATCGTGCTCCTCGTGCCGGGAGTGTTGTTATCATTCTTTGTGCTCGTTACGCCGGCCCGCATATTTCATTACAGCATTGACTGGTTCAATTATATCATGCTTGCCACGGGCATTATGATATTGTGGATCGCGGTGCGGGCCGTGAAAAATAAAAGGGACGGTTCCATTATTTTGATCATCGGTCTTGTCGTCGCGATGGTCACCGTCATCAATGATATACTTCGTACAATGTACATTATACAGACAGGCAACGTGGCCTCGTTCGGATTCCTTTTGTTTTCCCTGTGCCAGGCATACATCATTTCAATTCGATTTTCGCATTCCCATGACCAGGCGGAAATAATGTCTCACCAGATAGAGGCATTCAGCAGGAGTCTTGAAATAAGGGTTGATGAGCGGACATCGGAACTCGCGGAAGAGAAGAGACTGCTGGCCCTGCGTAACGAGGAACTCGAGAGAAGCGAACGGCGCTTCCGGGACCTTGTCGACCTGCTTCCGGTGGGTGTTTACGAATCGGACAGTGTATTTGCGGTTACCTATGCAAACAGGGCCGCAATTGAAATGTTCGGGTACAGCGGAGAGGATCTAAAGAAAAATAAATTTTCGATTTTCGATATGGTAGCAGCTGAATCAAGAATTGATGCGGCAACGTTGCGGGAAAAAATCAAGCCGGATTCTCCAATAATAAACATGGAGTACACGGGAAGGCGTAAGGACGGCTCCCTTTTCCCCATGCTCATCAGCGCCTGTCTTGTCGAACCTTCTGATCCTTCAAGGGGAACGCGCGGGGTCCTCATTGATATTACCGCGGCAAAGCGGGCCGAGCGGATAATGAGAGCGCGTGTCGACCTGCTGGAATACGCCCGGGACCATTCGCTGGAGGATCTTCTGCGGAAGACACTTGATGAAGTCGAGGATATTACCGACAGCCTGGTAAGCTTCTATCATTTCGTGGAGCCGGACCAGAAGACACTTTCACTCCAGGCATGGTCAACGAGGACCCTCGGGGAGTTTTGCCGCGCACAGGGAAAGGGGATGCATTACGGCATCGAGAAGGCCGGCGTCTGGGTCGACTGCGTCCATGAACGGCGTCCTGTCATACACAACGACTACGCGAGCCTGGCTCACCGCAAGGGGCTTCCGGTGGGACATGCGCCGGTTGTCCGCGAGCTGGTGGTTCCGATACTGAGGGGGAACAGCATAGTGGCCATCCTCGGGGTGGGGAACAAACCCGCCAACTACACCAGGGAAGACGCCGAGGTTACCGAATACCTTGCCGATATCGCCTGGGAGATTGTTGAGCGCAAACGGGCCGATGAACAGCTCCGTGAGAGCGAGGAAAAATACCGGCTTATCACGGAAAACATGGATGACACCATATGGCTCATGGACATGAATCTTCAGACAACCTTCATAAGCCCGTCGGTAAGCCGCAAACGAGGCTATACTCTCGAGGAGCTGCAATTGTTGCCCATCGACAGGCACCTGACGCCTGCCTCCCTTGAGGTCGTGCTGACGTTGATCGGCAGGGAAATAACGCCAGAGAAGCTGGGGGATCCGAATTATAGCATCATAGTCGCGGCGGAGCTGGAATTTATTTGTAAAAACGGCGGCACGATCTGGAGCGATAATACGTTCACCGTGATTCGCAGCGAGGATGGAAAGCCCATCAGCATCCTGGGAGTCGGGCGCGATATCACCGAGCGCAAGAAGGCCGAAGAGGCCCTGGCCATTTCTCAAAAGAACTTTGCAACTTTTTTCAACACCATCGAAGACCTGCTCTTGATCCTCGATATGGAGGGAAAGATCCTTCATTTCAACGATACCGTGAAAAAGCGGCTGGGTTACGAACCTGAAGAGCTCATGGGCCAGACGGTGCTCATGGTGCATCCGCCGGCCCGGCGCGAAGAGGCGCAGTGTATCATTGCCGATATGCTGGCTGGAAAGGCTGACATGTGTCCCGTGCCCCTGGTAACGAAGCAGGGGAAGGAAATACCCGTTGAAACACGGGTGGTGATGGGCGAATGGAACGGCAGGCCGGCCCTCTTCGGCGTGACCAAGGACATATCAAAGCTCAAGCTGTCAGAGGAGAAATTTTCCCACGCCTTCCACACCAGTTCAATGCTGATGGGCATTTCCCGGATAGATGACGGAAGGTATATGGACGTCAATGAGGCATTCCTCGAGACCTTTGGTTTTTCCAGGGAAGAGGTGATCGGAAAAACCTACTTCGAATTGAACGTTTTCCCGGATGCACGGGTCCGGGAAAGGGTCCGCAAAGAATTCGAGATGAGCGGAAAAGTCAGGAACCTGGAGATGAGTATCCGCCGGAAGGATGGCGCCATCCGTCTCTGCCTTTTCTCCGCAGACCCGATTGAGGTCGGCGGAGAACAATGCTGGCTCACCACCATGATGGATATCACGGAACGGAAGCAGGCCGAGGAGGCGCTGAAGGAAAGCGAATCCTACAACAAGGTCCTCTTTTCCGATTCGCGCATAGCCCTGGTCGTGCTCGACCCTGAGACGGGGCGGTTCCTGGACTGCAATGAAGCGGCTGTGCGTATATACCGCTTCACTGACAAGCAGGATGTGATCGGGAAATATCCCATTGAT
>CAZZHU010000184.1:0-7773 GCA_964654045.1 uncultured Leptospirales bacterium | reverse complement strand
GAACCGGAAATCATATTCGGCCGCTTCAAGGCGCGCGCCAGTTCCAGGGATTTCCTGAAAGGCCCGACCGATTCCCGCACCGCACCGGTCATGGCGCAGGATATTCCCAGGCCGTGATTTGCGGCCCAGAGCGAACCTTCGTCGGGGAGCCTGTTCGTCGTTTCATGCAGTTCCAGGGCGTTCCGGTAGTGCGTCTTCGCCCCGTACCAGTCATGGGCCATGTAATGGAACTCCGCCAGGAAGTACTGGCCGAAGCTGTAGCCCTTGATGTCATCATAATTCTTTTTCAGAAAATCAATCCCCTTGCGCGCGTCGCCGGCGTTATAAAACTTCTGGGCCGCCGCCATCACCGCCATGAACCGGTCATCGGGCGTGAACAGGTCGATACTTTTCTTTTCCCTGAGGAAATTCTTCACCAGCAGGCCTTCTTCGCTCCGGTAGCCGAAGCAGAAGATCATCACGACATTGTCATGAATGTACATCTCCTCGGGATGTATTGCTGTCGGCCCGTTCCCGTCACCCCACAACAACCCGGTGAGAAAGCCCTTTACGCCGGCGGCATCTCCGGCGGTACTGTACTGGAAGAGCAGGAGCGATCCCCGGGGCTTCCCATCGTACATCAACGTCTGGAAATCCTTCTTTACCGGGCCCGGCATAAGGCCGGAGCTGCCAGGCATCCGGTAAAAGGTTACCGGCTGCACTGAAACCGACATGATCTCGGAACCGAAGGAGTACCCCCGCGGCAGGTCGGCTTTTGTCAGCTTCAGGGTGTCAATGGACCGATCGGCGAACAACTGCGCGGAAAGCAGGAATAGAAAAACGGCGGACGCGGCAATGGATTTTTTCATGGCTCCCCCGGGGGATAGAGTGATGCCAATCAGGATATGGCGGGTAGGTACAGATACAAGTAGAAATCATCATGGAATAAATAATTATCACATGATCTCAAATCCATCAAAAACAGCCCGAATCAGTCCCATCCTCTCCCGGCCGATCCACGCGCGCATTTCTCCGGTGCCGCCATCGGCCGTGCGTCCCAGCATTTCATTCTTTTCGAACCACAGGGGATTGTTCTGCAGCAGGCCCACCTTCAGCGCGCCCTGTTCCCGGAGAAAACGCGCGATCGCGGCCAGGTTCTCATCCGTGGCCGTGCGGCCCGGTATGAGGGGAACGCGCGGCAGTATACCGGTCCCGCCGTTTTGAAAGAGGCGGTGAAGTTTCCTGAAATTATCCAGTATCACGTCATTGGGCCGGCCGCAGAGGCGGCGGTGCTCGTCGCCGTCGATTAACTTAATGTCAAAGAAGATCATGTCAAGGTTCGGGTATATCCTCTCCACGAAGGCGTCGTAATTGAAGAGCCCGCAGGTTTCCAGGAGCACGCTGACGCCGCGTTCCCGCAATCCGGCGGCAAGGCGCGCGGTGAAGTCCATGAAGAGCGTCGGCTCTCCCCCGGAGAGGGTGACGCCGCCGCCTGAATTCCCGAAAAAAGGAATGTCTTTCTCGACGGCGCGGATGATTTCATCCACGGTCATCGCCTTCCCCACGGCGGACAGCGCTCCCGACGGGCAAGCATCGACACAGGCCATGCAGAGGGTACACCGCTCCCGGTGAATGAAACCGGGATATCCCCTGTCAAGGGCCTTGTCCGGGCAGAGGCCGACGCAGGCATCGCACCCCGCGCATTTTTTCCTATCGAAGGAAAGTTCCTGCTCCCGCCGCTTGCTTTCCGGGTTGTGGCACCAGACGCAGGAAAGGGGGCACCCCTTGAAGAAGACCACGGTGCGTATCCCGGGCCCGTCGTCCAGGGAGTTGCCTTTTATCTCGAAGATGAGAGGATTGCTGGTTTTCACATTCATATTGTCCGGAAGCGCATTCCGGCGCAAAAAGCTGCAGACCGGGCCTTTATTTGCTGTTAAAAGTGAAACTCTCGGTCTCAATCAAATCCCGCGCGATACCATAATTGACAAGCGTTTCAATTGCGGCTTCCTGCATGGCAGGCGGCCCGCATATATAGGTCGCGGATGATTTGTCTATATCGTATCTTTCCAGGGTCTCCGCCGAGAACCTGCCGGTCTGGTAGAGCATGCCCGGAAATGCGCTGTCAAAGTATTTGGCGGCATCGTCTTCGCGGCTGAATGAATTGATTATACGAAGCCTGAGCTCTTTTGTCATTTGCCGCAGCTCGTCAACAGCCAGCATCTCGTTCCTGTCCCTGTTTACCCACACGAGCATTGCATTGTTCATTATCCCCTGCATGCGGAAATGCCTCAACAGGCTGAGAAACGGGGTGATCCCGACCCCGCCGGCCACCATGACTATATTTTCTTTGCTATCAATGCCGCTCAAAAATTTCCCCAGAGGGCCTGCGACCTTTACCTCTTCACCCGGCTTGATATCCTGTATTGACGATGTGAATTCACCGGCCTTCTTAATTGTGAACTGCAGGAAATCAGACTCAGGGGCGCAGGATATTGTAAAGGGATGAGGCATTGACCAGTCGCCGCCCTTCTTAAGCCTTATCGAAGCGTATTGACCCGCCTTTCTGCCCGCGATTCTATCGTTCCCGCCTTCGAGAAAGAGCGAGTTTATGGAATCATTTTCCCTGACTACTTTTATCGCTCGCCATACATTCGTATCATTGTTATTTTCCAATGCCGTCTCCATTATTCTGGATAGTATGCTGTAATATAAAAACCCTCATATCGCATTAGTCAAGCAAAGAATCGTTATTGTTCTATTGATACAACATGCCCCGCACGAAGTCATGGCAGCCCCGTCAAAAAGCGCCGGGCGCGCTCCCCTCTTGAATTTTTTCATCATGTTTGAACATGATATTATTCCGGTTGCCCGGGTCCACCAGTATATCCCACCGCGTCCCGCGCTGTAATGCGGCCAGCGACAGCGGGTTCCAGCAGCTTGTGTGCCTGATGACGTAAGGCTCCCTGCCGGGAAGGGCGATTTCCAGGCACAGCTCGATCTGGGGCATGTTGTTTATTTCCGTGCCGGTCGTTTCCGCCTCGAGGATGGTGGCGGTTGCCGGGATGCCGTTCCGGGCGAAATAGACTGTCCGTCTTTTCTGGTAATACTGAAACACGACCACGCCGGCATTAATAAGCAGCATGAAACCGAGCCACACGATGCCGAACAACCAGAGGGGCATGGCGTCGTCATCCGTCCGTTCGCCGGGATTGAGTATACCTTTAATCAGGAAGATAACGCCCGGTACGTAGAGCAGCAGGGAAATCTGCCACCAGCGTTTGCTGAAAATCCACATCGCTATTACCCCTCCCGGCAATAATTAATATCCAAGAAAAAAATACGGCATCCAACAATGGCCCATGCGGCTGAATGATTTTTATAGTGTGAAGCAAATCAGGACCATGTCAACATAAAAAGGACCGGGCAGGGGCCTTGAAATTTTTTTCATCTTGACGGAATGATAATTCTGTGCGGGAGTATGTCATATTATCATGAAAAACCCAATCGTTATACTGATATGCACCGCACTGCTGGTTTTTAATATCATCCCTGCCCGCGCGGCGGGGATGAAAATCGGCGGCGCCGTATGGTATTCATGGTGGGACAGCATCTATGTCAGGGATCACTTCAGCGGCAGATCCGATCCGATGACGGTAAAGAGCGATTATAAAATCAATCCGGCGCCGCTTTACGGCCCGGCCCTATCGTTTGATATCAACCGCAAATGGAGCATCAATGCTATTTTTATCTACGGATGCCATTTCAGGCCGGAAGGCAGATTCTACAACATTTTCCAAAACAGCCCGTCCCTTCCCCTGAAGAGGAATTCGTTGTCCGCAGGGGTGGAAAAATACGACCTTGACACGACGATAACCTGGGCGGTGTACAGCTACGTCAAGTTGTTTCTCGGTATGAAATACCAGGGATACGGCATCGACATGTCTGGTCTAGCGGTAGCGCCGGGGTCCGTGACAAAGTATCTATCAGGCAGGCAGGTTACCTCTTCATTTGGTCCGGGGCTCGGTATAGGGGTGACGATACCGATTGTCGGCAATTTTTTTATTCTCGGGAACGCTTCGGGAGTGTACCTGAGAAGCAGCTGGAATTTGCATTCTTCGAGCATCGGATATGGTGATTTTGTCGTGCCGGGATTCAGTGAGCACTATACTATCAACTACTTCAAAGCAAAGACCAGTGCTCGATTCAACGTGGGAGGGCTCAACACCGGCATTTCGCTGGGATACGTCTTTCAGAAGGCGTCTATTACCATAAGCCTCGGCGGGAGATACCAGCTGCTTAAATTTTTTCTAGCAGATCTCGAAAGCCGGGTATTCAATATAACGAACCCCGTCAACCAGACCGCCGCACTGTACCATACCATTGTTTACGCACTGATATATCAGTCCCAGGTAAAAAAAACCCTTGATTCAACTCTCGATCATTTCTATGGGCTGACCTTTTCTGTGATATATTCCCTGGATTTCTCGGGCCAAAAGTACTAGTCTTTACTCACATAAACATGCCTCCCGCCAGGGACAGCGCATGGTAATTAAGTGTCCATTGTATTAGAATAATTTTCAAGTACCCGACAACATAATGCCTCTCCATTCTTACTGGCTTATACTGAAAGCAGACTTTATCCTTATTATAACCATCAAGGTTGCTCCCTCATCAGCATGGGCACATATGAATAATGGTCCGTATCTGCAGCAGCATCGGGCAACATAACACATATTTCATCACAAAATAGTTGGACAACAGCCTTAAAATTTCCACCTGCAAAATCCCGGTATCCTGATATTCAAGACCACCGCACCTGTCACGAGAAAAGAGATAAACCAGTATGTCCTCCGCCAAAAAAACGATCAGAAAGCAGGCAAGATAAATAAAAACGACCGCCATGACGATTGTTATCGGGTATAGGCCGCTATCGGAGCGGCCTTATGCAGGATTTGCCATATCAGGAAAAGCCATAGAATTTCCATTGACTGATCCAACAGAAAAAAATGCTTGACAAAATTGAATAATTGAAAAAATAATTCAATTATTCAATTTATGGATCTCGGTAAATGGCCAGGATTGACAGGGAAAAAAGGATACTGGATGTTGCGCTGAAAGTCTTCGCGCGGTACGGGTACAAAAAAACCACTATCGAGGACGTGGCCGGCGAGCTGGGGATGACACCCGGCAATCTATACTTCTACGTGAAGAACAAAAAGGACCTCTACGAAAAGACCGTGGGCAATGCGCTTCGCCTGTGGAGGGATTCCATCGCCGGGGCCGTCGCCGCGGAAACCGGGGCCGCGGAGAAATTCAGAATCATGGCCGAGCGCTCCTTCCAGTACCTCAGGGACACCAGCGATCTCCTGGCGGTAATATCGCGCGACCCTGACATATTCACGGTGACCCCCGGAGAGGACAGGTTCTACGACATCAACCTCGGCGCCAGGGAGATACTCAGGGATATACTCGCCCAGGGGGTCAGGGAAAAAGTCTTTCACGACATGGACATCGAGGGAGCCACCGAATTCCTCTTTTCGGTCTACATGATGCTTCTGATAAAAATGTACGTGAAACCCGAGAGCGGGGGCATTTCAAGGATTTTCAACGAGGCGCTGAACATCGTCTCGCGCGGACTCGGCAGATAGGCCGGCATCGCGGTGACAACGCGGCGGAGCCGGTCTGTATCGTATAACGGCTGCAATACATTACACACGGGAGGTATTTATGACTGAAGCAACGATTAATGCGCTCAACGGCCTGCGCGATCTCACGACCATCAAGTGGTACGTGATCCCGCTCCTGGCGATCGTTCTCTACATCTACGCCACGGAGACCAAGAAGGCGCGTGAAAACGGAAACTGGGAGGCGGTCTTCGCCGGGCTGACCCTCTTCGGCATGGATTTCATCAACGAGACCTGGAACGGCTGGGTCATGGCGCTGACGCAGTACTCCGCGTTCTGGACCGCTCCGGGCGACACCGCCCTGCGCACCATGGTGGGATGGAACATCGAGATCATGTTCATGTTCACCATCGCGGGGATCATCTATTACAACGCCCTGTCGAAGGACCAGAACCAGAAGATCCTCGGCCTTCCGGAAAAATGGTTCTGGGCGATCGGGTTCTCCATCTTCTGCGTGGTCGTGGAGTGCCTGCTGAACGCCGGGGGCCACCTCGTGTGGGAATACCCCTTCTGGTTCAGGAGCTTCGGCGGGGTCTGGCTGATCTTCTTTTTCGGGTATTTCCATTTCTTCGTGGCGATCATCTTCATGCTCTGGCTGAAAACGACGAAGAGGCGGCTGATCTTCATCTCCATCCTCTACGCCATCGCCATCGCGGGGAACGTGATCGGCCAGGGTATCCTGGGGCTGCAATACTGAGTGACGTCGGACCGCGGCGCGCCGACCGACGCGCCGCGGCACCGGCTCCCCGCGGCATCAATTCCCCCGGCCCTGCGTCCATCAGCAACAGGGTGTGGTCGCAATTATTTTCATTATTCTAAACAGGAGTATCCTTACACCCCGTATTCCGCCCGTTCGATCAGCTCTATCTGCATCTCCCGGTTCAGGGTGACGAAGTAGGCGTTGTAGCCCGATATCCGCACGATCAGGTTCCGGTAATTCTCCGGATGGGCCATGGCGTCGCGCAGGACCGCCGAGGAGACCACGTTCATCTGCATCTGCATCCCCCCCAGCTCGAAGTAGGTCTTCACGTAGGAAAACATGTTATTCACCATGGCCTCGTGGGTCTCGCTTACGCTCGGCACCACCTTCACGTTGAAGGCGATGTTGTTGTTCATGGTCTTCGGGTCGAGCTTCGCCACGTCGCGGATATTGTCCAGCAGGTTCTTCGACGCGTTCGGCTCCGGCGTGAGGCCCGGCGTGAAGGCCTTGCCCGCAAGCCGCCCCGACGGGAGCGCGCCGGTCATGTTGCCGAAGATCACGTGGTTCGACATGGACCAGAACCCGGCGGTGTACCGGCCGCCCCGGTAGTTTTCATGCTCATAATACGCGTCATGGGTGAATTTCGCCACCCGCTGCGCCATGGCCAGGGCCTCGTCGCTGCCGGAGCCGAAGCGCGGCACCCGGTTCATCACCATGGCATGTACCTTCGGGTATCCCTCGTAGTTCGCATCGATGGCCTTCTTGAACTCGGGAAGGGAAATCCGCTTCTCGTCATACACCAGCTTCTTCAGCGCCATGAGTGAATCGGTGATGTCCGCCAGGCCGATGCAGGCCGCGCCGGAGCTGTTGTAGACCGCCCCGCCCCTTGTCACATCAAGTCCCTTCTTGATCGGCCCCTCGATGAGTGCCGACAGGAGCGGCGTCGGGCGGAGGAAGCCGTGGGCCTTCCCCAGCATGTTATTGTACTCAATGGCATTGTCTATCAGGAACCTGAACTGCTTTGTGAAGGCATCGTAAAATTCCTCGAAGGTGGCGAAGCTCCCCGTTTCTATGACGCCGGTCTCGGGACCGACCTTCCAGTTCATGAGGGGGTGCCTGCCGTTATTCAGCGCCATCTCCATGGCGGCCACCATGTTCATCATCATGCAGTTGGTGTGGCCGATGTGCTTGCCCGACAGGGTGGGCTCCACGCACCCGGTGGCGGACCAGTTGCGCAGGTCCCGGGGATCATAGTTGAATTCCTCCAGGGAGGCCATGACCGCCGTGTCGCTGTGGAGCGACGGCGTCGCCGTGGTCACCAGGTTCACCTCGCAAAGCCTCCGGAGATACGACTCGCTGTTCTTCTCCCGGTTGTAGCGGGCGTTCACGTTGGGGTCCCTGATGCTGAGC
>CAZZHU010000183.1:3390-7916 GCA_964654045.1 uncultured Leptospirales bacterium | reverse complement strand
GGGGAACGGCCCTGTCCCCGGGGAAATCCTGTGGGACGGCCTCGGCGATAATCTGGACATAGTCGAGTCTGCCGCGGATTATTCCATTGTACTGGAAGCAACCGATCTGGCCGGCAACAAGGGGGCGTCATCTCCGGACAGGCTGGAGGTGGATGTGCTGGTCCTGGTAACGGAACGGGGACTGAAAATAAGGATCAGCAACATTGAGTTTCCCTTCGGCAGCAATGAAATTAAGTATAAAGGCAGGGGGATCCTTGACCGCGTTTTCCAGATACTCCAGAAATATGAAAACTATGACGTTCTCATCGAGGGCCATACCGATGACATAGGCAGGGAAGAATACAACCTTGAGCTCTCGGAACGGAGGGCAAAATCCGTGAATGATTACCTTCTCGGAAAGGGCATCAGGGTTGACCGGCTGAAGTATGTGGGAATGGGGGAGACGGTCCCGCTGTATCCCAACGACAGCGACGAGCACAGAAGGCGCAACCGCCGGGTGGAGTTCATGCTGATCAAGAAGGTCAATGAGTGATGTATATCGTTTTTTCCGATCTGGACGGCACGCTCCTCGATCATGACACCTATGATTACCAGCCGTCCCGGGAAGGATTGGCGCTGTTATTCAAGAAGGGGATTCCCCTTGTACTTGTATCAAGCAAGACCCTTGCGGAAATGGAAATCCTTCATGAGGAATTGGGCTTACAGTCGCCCTTTATTTTTGAAAACGGCGGCGGCATATGCTGGCCGGAAAGAAAGGAAAGCGTTGAATATATCGGAATGAATGTTGCAGAATTGAAGTCAAAAAGGGGATTCCTCGAAGAGGAGCTTGGCGAAGCAGTCTCTTTCATTACGGACATGGGTGCGGAAGAAATCGCAAACCGTACCGGTCTTTCCCGCGACAGGGCCCTGCTGTCGCAGCGGAGATTGACATCGCTCCCTTTCATTATACCGTCAGGAAGAGGGATCGCGACCGGGGAACTGGAAACAATCGATGTCGCATTGAAGAAAAAGGGTCTTTCGATGACAAAAGGAGGAAGATTCTACCACTTCCTGTCGTCACGGTCCGATAAAGGATCATCGATAACCAGGGTAATTGATTTTTACAGGAAGAACGGCGGTGATGACATAACATCCATCGGCATCGGGGACAGCGAAAATGACATTGCCATGTTCAAAGTGGTCGATATACCCGTCGCGGTCAGGAAAAAGGACGGCTCCATCATCAAAACGGGAATTGAGCATATCCTGCATACTTCAGGAATCGGACCGGAGGGCTTCAGCGAAGCGATCAAAGAAATACTGGGTGTTGCCTGAAAGTATATTAACCTGGTCTTTCAATGCTTGTGACGAAGATTCAGGCGCCCGAATTATTCGCATCGGATAATAAACAGGGATAAAGGAATAACCATGAAATCTCTTTTAAATTTAATTATTAATATATTTACCTGGTTTTTTAACCTGCTGAAAGAGCTTGGCCGGAAGATCATTGAAAAATTTCTGGAGATCAACGTTTTTGAAAAGGGAATCGTTATCGTAACTATCCTGGCGTTTGCTGCCGTTGTGGCTCCCATGGCACAGTATAGGATCTTTGATTCATTTTTTACGATAAATAATCCGGCTGCCCATTATATGATAGGTATCGTCCTGGTCATGCTCGTCACTGTATATTTTCCCGGATTAATAGCCATGGGAGTTCGTGTTGTTCTGAATATACTGTTCCTGGCCGATATCATATATCTGCAGGCGGCTCATGAAATAAGCAAGGCTCCTTACGAATTAACGTGGGGTTACTATTTGAATATCATCGTTCCTGCGGTCTACATACTGCTGTCCCTGGGAAGCGCTTTCATGCGCCGGGAATCCTAGTTTTTCATTTTTTCAATGTCAATGAGCGGTACAGTGCCGATTCCCTCTTCATACGGTTCCTGTATTTCGTCTCCCGTTGTATCGCCGTAGATGCCGCGCTCATCAACCTGTCCGTAGCGTATGGTGCGGGCACCGGACGATAAATTCCTTTCAAGATTGGCGATCATCATTCACCCGGGTTATAAATATACTGAAGATACGGGATTCTTTCCCTTACTTTCCGCGATTCCATGGGTTTCATAAGAAATACTTTCCTGTTATTCTGTGATACTGTTATGACAAATGGCTGTTTCATAACGTTCGTGATGTGATACAGTGACACTATTTCAGCCAGGTCTTCAGCCCAGGAAAGGCTTCCATATAAAGAGACAAAAGGGGACCGTGAAAGGTCCCGGTATACGGCAATGGCTTCCGAAGTTCTCAATTGCGGTTTGCCAAGACCATAGAAGAATGTGCGCCCCGTAAAGTTGAAATGCTCACGGGCCCTGTCGTAGTCAATCCATATGTTCCTGGTAAAGTCTGTCTCTGATCCAGTACTCCGCAGGAATTTTTTATGCCTGGTATCCACATAGGGGGTTATGTTTATAACATAATCAACTGCATGGGTCGATTCATGCAATAAGATGTAATTAAAACCGGTATACTTTTGACCGCAATCAATGGAAATTTTATATGCGGGGTCATCAGCGAAAAAACATGTGTTTTCTTTATCGGTCATAAGAGTGGAAATATTTTTTGAGAACACGGATGAATTAAAAACCATTAATACATAAACAGTATTGCCGGAATCAACAATCCATTCGGTGAGGCCACTTCCGAGAAAATTATCGATAAAAAAAATTCCAATCAGTTTTTTCTTCAATATCTTCTTAAACAGGGGTGGCAATGTAGCCAGGGAATCTTCAATAATCTTCTTTTCTGTACCCGTTGGTTTATAAGCCCGGTAATCTTTCCGCCCGTCCAGGTCCTTTAAATAGGAGATCAGGAATTCGGGCGGTACCGAAACACGGGAAGCAAGGGGTGAATCGGCATCAAAAGCATAGGATTCGAATTGTAGGGCTGTTTTATTCCTGGTAGTATGTACGCATCCGGATACCTGAAAGCAGATAAAAATCAGGCTAAATCCTATTATCTTGATGACATTTTTATTCATGGCTCGTTACCGTAACCGATTATAGGCTCTTTATATAATGGATGATCAATATCAAAATACAATTTTTTAAATTTTTTTTTCAATTCATAAAAATTTTATTTGCATCATAAAGATAAAAAATTACATCTCATTTCAGAAAGGTATATCAGGCTTGTTTTTAATTCAATTGTCAATTTTATTTCCTCCCGGGGAAGAAGACGGTCCGGGGAAATATCTGACAGTATCGAATAAAGAAACAAGTTTACTATTAATAATTATTCAGGAGATTACCATGGCCAAGCATCAATTCCAAACAGAAGTAAACCAGCTTCTGCACCTTATAATTCATTCCCTATATTCCCACAAAGAGATATTTCTCAGGGAACTCATTTCCAATGCCTCGGATGCCCTGGACAGGCTCAAGTACTTGACTCTCACGGATGAGAAATTCAAGAGTATGAATTTTGAACCGCGGATCGATATCTATTTCGACGACAAAAAAAATAAAACGCTTACTATTACCGACACGGGCATAGGCATGAATGAGCATGACCTGGAGGAAAACCTGGGAACCATTGCCCGTTCCGGCACCAGGGGTTTTGTGGAGAAACTGACCGGCGACGAGCGGAAAGACTCAAACCTGATCGGCCAATTCGGCGTGGGCTTTTACTCCTCATACATGGTGGCGGAAAAAGTCGAGGTCATAAGCAGGAAAGCCGGCGAGGAAAAGGCTTTCAGGTGGATAAGCGACGGCAAGGGAGAATATGAGATCCAGGACGGAGAGCGCGAGACCCAGGGCACCTCGGTGACGCTGTACCTGAACAAGGAAGGAACTGAATACGCCAACCGGTGGCAGATCGAAACAGTCATCAAGAAGTATTCAAACCATATACCATTTCCTATCTATCTCCATTATGAGGGGACACGGTACGAGGGAGAGGGCGATAAAAAGAAGGAAGTGAAGGAGCCCAAAACCGAGCAGATAAACGCGGCCTCGGCCATCTGGAAAAGGCCCAAGTCCGAACTGACAGACGACGATTACAATGAGTTCTACAAATCCATATCGCATGATATGGATGAGCCATTAATGCGGAGCCATACCCATGCAGAGGGTAAGCTTGATTATACCACACTTTTCTTTATCCCGAAACACGCCCCCTTTGACCTGTTCAGGGCTGATTACCAGCCGGGCATCAAGCTCTACGTGAAACGGGTTTTTATAACCGACGATGACAAGGAACTCATGCCGGTGTACCTGCGCTTCGTCAGGGGGGTGATTGACTCGGAGGACCTGCCGCTGAACGTGAGCCGGGAGATTCTCCAGCAGAACCGCGTCTTGGCTAAAATAAAGACCTCATCCGTCAAGAGGATACTGGAGGAGCTGTCGAAGCTGCAGAAAAACGACCGGGAGAAATACAACGAATTCTACAGGGAGTTCGGCATACCCGTCAAGGAGGGGCTGTACCAGGACATGGAAAACCGGGAGAAGCTCAGTGTGTCGGGTGTTCTTAAAGTAAGAAGCTTTGAT
>CAZZHU010000183.1:0-3380 GCA_964654045.1 uncultured Leptospirales bacterium | reverse complement strand
AAGCTCCTGGAACTGGTGATGTACAAGTCCACTACGGTGGAGGGATATACCACCCTCGAAGAATATAAAGACCGGATGAAGCCGGACCAGGATGCCATGTATTACATTACCGGGAACAAGGAGGGGAACCTGAGGAATTCGCCCCTCCTGGAGATGTATAAAAACCGCGGCATCGAGGTGCTGGTCATGGATGACGAGATCGATGACATCATCATAACGACCGTGCCGAAATACAAGGACATCAACCTGAAATCGGTGAACCGGAGCGACGCGGCAGAAAGCCTCAAGAGCGACGAAGACAAGCAAAAAGAAAAGGAAATCGAGCCGCTCATCAAGAAAATCAGGGAAGTCCTGGGCGAACTGGTGAAAGACGTGAAGGCGAGCACGCGCCTCAGCGATTCCCCGTCCTGCATTGTCGCTGATGAGAATGACCCTACCGTCCAGATGCAGCACCTGTTCAAGGCGATGGGGCAGAAGAATGTGCCCGATTTCAAGCCGATCCTTGAAATTAACCCTGAACATGAGATCATCAGGAAGCTTGAAGGCACCGATGACGCGGCGGTCATTGAAGACATTAGCCACCTGCTGCTTGAGCAGGCCCTGCTCATCGAGGGCGTGGAGTTGAAGAGCCCGAGCGAATTCGTGAAGAGGCTGAACAGGGTCATGGGGAAGGCATTGTAGCCAGTGGCTGTATAGTGACCGGGATCACGAGAATAAAAAAAAAGACGGCCGATTCGGCCGTCTTTTTTTATTCGAAATAGTATTCTTTGAATTAGAAGGTGAAGGCGACAGAAGTATGGTACCTGTTATCTATAGCGCTGCCGAGATCGCCTTTCCACTTGGTCTGGTGCCGGGCGTATTCAAATCCGGCCCAGATATAGTCGTTGAGGAACCACTGGACCGATCCATGGATGGTTTCGTTCCAGAGCATGCTGCCCTTGGCAATGTTCCTGGTGTTGTTCTTCATGCTTCCGCCGTAGCCGGCAATCAGGAGGATGGGAATCGGGCCGACCTTTCTCAGGTCGAACTGCACCTGGCCGTACCCGCCCTGCATCTTCACACCGAGCACTTTTGTGCTGGTGAAATTTTCAACCGTGCCCTGACCAAGACCGGAGGTAAAGGAATCCATGTTGTTGCCTCTCCAGTAGGCGCCGACGAGGGTAACCAGGGATACCTGGATCTTTCCGAAGGCCTGGGCTGAATAGGACCTGGTGAGTTTTGCGTAGCTATTAGCAAGAAGAGCCACTGTGGGAAGAGCATAAGAGCCCCATATAAACTGGTTCGTCAATGATGCAAATGTTAAACCATGATTTTCCCACTGGTAATGGCCGCTGCCGCCCAGGGTAATAGAAACTATATCAGCCGGTTTTATTAGAAAGTAGAGGCGGGCGCGTCCGCCGGGCATTTTGCTGGCCTCGCCGGGTCCACGGTCATCAGCTTGTGTTCCGTTTACACCGGGATAAATGTTGGTGGCCGCATTTCCGGTATCGGCACCGCCCAGCACCCGCGCGGCAGCCAGGTCGAGGGTAACGCTGAACACGTTATTACCTATTTTCTGGCCGAACCAGATCATCGGCTCGCGGATGAAGATATTGCCGTTCTCACCGAAGGGAACATAGGTGAGGGTCGTCGGCTGAGCCGGCATTGCCATATTAACAGACCAGGTCTGACCAAACACCAGGTACGCTGAATACAGGTCGGTCTTCCAGTCAAGCTGTGCGTAGCCATGACGAATCATCGGGATCCCCTGACGGGCACCGGAACCGGAGACGGCTGTTCCGCCCCAGAAGTCTATTTCAATGTTTGCTTTCGTGTCCGCACCCAGGGCTTTGGGTCCCATGATATTGAGTCCAAGGCGGGATGTTCTCACATCAATGACAAAGGAGCCGCTCCTTTGTGAAGCTGTCCTTTTCAACGAAATAAGAGGCTGACCGGCTATCGGTGTGGCAGTCAGAGCAGTGGCGGCAAATGGATTTACAAATACCACCTGATTTTCAACACGAAACGGACCTGATTCGTTCAATACATTGGTCGTGTTATATACCATGTCCATTTTTACAAAGCCATAAAGCTGAACTTTAAGATATTCGCCGTTATAAAGCATTATCTTTTCTTTGCCTTTCGACTTTTCAGCTTTTACGGGTTCTACGAGTTCAACGCCCTTTTTTTCAGGCTTTTTAACCTGCGCATTTATGGCTGATGTAGACAGGATAAATGCGGCAAGGATAAATAGCCCGAATATACTTTTTTTGAGCATAAAAATCCTCCAAGAATATATTTTTAGTGAATCTTCAAATGTCTTTGAAATAAATCAAACATTTTTTGTAACAACTGTTAATTATTTAGGCGAGTTTTTTTGAAATAAAATTGAGAATATTCTACCTCTAAATGCTGTTTATTCTCTCACCATAAATCTGAAAAAGATAATAATTACGAAAATATTACTTCTACTGCTTATCTATAGTCTCAAGTTTCTTGTCTATTAAGGAAATCCAATCCGAGTCATTAAAATAAACTTTTGTTTTGAGGAGAAACTCCCTTTCCAGGTCACCGGTGCGTTCGGCGGAAGTATACGTCCCGCAGTAAAAAGTGCCGTACATGAAGGTTTTAAGCAGATTATAGTAATGGAGCTGGGCTGTATCGCCATTCTGCTCTATGTTCTGGTAAAGATTTTTCATCTGGTTCTCAATTTTGAGCTTCCCGGCGAAGACTATCTGGTTGGGCCCCACTTCGATTATCGTGTTCTTGATAATTGCCGCGTCATAAAAGGAATTGTAGCTGTTGTCAGTCTGGGTAAAAAGGGACGCCACCGCGGCGTATTTTCCCGGCCGGGCATTGATGAGATAAGCGTAATCCCCCCTGACAAAATTGCTCGGTACGATCTTGCTGCCCAGGTTGTTTTCATCCTTTTCATCAAGCCTGACGAAGTAGACCACTTCGGGCTTGTTGCTGAAAACTTTGAGCGTCAAGGTGCGTATTGAGATACCTATGACGGAGCTGTCCTTGCTGTCAGCCACCCTGAGGCTTTTCGGCAAGCCGCAGCCGAGCATTGTAAGCGCAATGATTATAAAAATTATTTTTTTCATCGTGGCCTTCCTGTTTGTAATCAGTTTAATATGACCCTATCGCCGGGCTCATCGGTTATTGTTCCTATTATACGGGGGTATTCGCCGGTCAGTTTCAATTGTTTAATTGCTTTATCCGCCATGGTTTTATCAAGGAATAGCATCAGGCCGATACCCATGTTGAAGGTGGTGAACATCTCCCTGTCGCTTACCTTTCCTTCGTTCTGGATTATCCTGAAAATGGGGTGAACATCGAACGTCGAACGGTCTATCCGGGCGGTCACATTTACCGGAAGGACGCGGGGAATGTTTTCG
>CAZZHU010000182.1:0-8037 GCA_964654045.1 uncultured Leptospirales bacterium | reverse complement strand
GGTCGAAAATCATGTCCGACGGCTTCAGGCCCTCTTCCTCCACGGCTACCCTGAAAAGCCGCCGGGCCACGGCGAGCTTCTTTTCCGCGGTTTTGGCCATTCCCTCCTCGTCGATGGTGAGGGCGATGACGGCTGCCCCGTAGCGGAGCGCGAGGGAACAGACCTGGCGGGTCCTGGCTTCGCCGTCCTCAAGGTTAATGGAATTGATGACGGCCCTGCCGCCGTAGCGCCTGAGCGCCGCTTCGATGGCAGCGGGGCTGGTGGAATCGACGACCAGGGGCAGGGGCACCTGCAGGGCGAATTGCGGGACCATCCTGATGATATCGGCGACCTCGTCGCGCCCGGCATAGGCCACGGAGAGGTCAACGGCATGGGCCCCGGATTCGACCTGGCTTTTCCCGACGTCAATCATCCCGTCCCAGTTCTCGGCCAGGAGGTACTCGCGGAACTGCCTGCTCCCGTTGGTGTTGGCCCTCTCGCCCACGAAAAAGGGGGGCGGCTCCTGGCGCAACTCCTGGAAGCTGTAGAGGCTCGCCACGCCGGGGACCGGGACGACGTCGCGGCTCCGGGGCCGGACGCCGGCAAGGGATGTTTTCAGGACTCTGATATGGTCGGGAGAAGTGCCGCAGCAGCCGCCGACAAGGCTTACGCCGTACTGCTCGACAAATCGCCGCAGGTCGGCTGCGAATGATTCCGGTTCCATGGTGTAGACCAGGGCGCCGTTCACGTTCCGGGGGAGCCCGGCATTGGGCATCACCAGCACGGGTCCGGGAAACGTCCTGCACAGTTCCTGGACGTGGGGCGCCATCTGCCCCGGCCCGGTGGCGCAGTTTATGCCGATGATGTCTACCGATAAAGCCTCCAGTATCGCCACTGCCGCCTGCACCTCCGTGCCCACAAGGAGGGTCCCGGTAGTCTCCACGGTGACGCTTGCCGCAACGGGGAGGCGGACGCCCCGCTCTGACTGGGCGTCGCGTATGGCGCAGAGGCACGCCTTGATCTGCAGCGGGTCCTGGCAGGTTTCCAGGAGGAACAGGTCAACGCCGCCGTCAAGGAGACCCTGGATGGCGGGGAGACATGATTCGTAGATTTCATCGAAGCTCGTGTGGCCCAGTGACGGCAGTTTTGTGCCGGGTCCGATGGAACCCGCCACGAAACAGCGCCGGTCCTTCACCCCGACCACGGCTTCACGGGCTATCCGCGCGGCGGCGCCTGTCACGTCACGGGACTTGTCGCCCAGGCCGTATTCAGATAGAACCGCCGCTGCGGCGCCGAAGGTATTCGTCTCTATCACGTCGGCGCCGGCAGAGAGATAGGAACGGTGAATGTTTTTTATGATGCCAGGGGCATACAGGCTCAGGGCCTCGTTGCATCCCTGATATCCGCCCCACTCTTTATCACCAAGGGGGAGCTTCTGGATCTCCGTGCCCATGGCCCCGTCAAAGACAAGGGCCGGGTGTTCGTTCAGGTATTCGAGGAATCCGGGATCGTTACCCATCGCGCTGCCCCTTGAAAACGTCAAGGGCGTACTGGACGCGGCCGAAGGGCGCCGAAATCTGCGCTCCCTGTATCATGCCTTTCATGTTTTCCAGGAGCTCCCGGGCGATCTCAATCCCTTCCTTTACCGCCTCGGGACCGGTGCCGGCCTTCCGCATCCTTTCAAGTATTGCCGGAGGCACGATAACCCCCGGCACTTCGTTGTTCATGAATTCCGCGTTCCGGTGGGACACCAGGGGCCACAGTCCCGCGATGACCGGGATGCCGAGGCCCCCGATGCGCTTCATGAAGGCCTCGAACTGCGCTATGTCAAAAACCGGCTGGGTGATGACGAACTCGGCCCCGGCCTCCTTTTTCTGGAACAGCCGCTCGATCTCCCGCTCCTGGTCTTCGAAGCCCGGATTTGCCCCCACCCCGATCAGGAAACCGGTGGGCCTGCCGATGGGGTGGCGGCCGATATCGTACCCGTGGTTGAGCCCATTGACCACTCGTGCGAGGCCGATGGAGTCCAGGTCGAACACGGCGGTGGCGTCCGGATAGTCTCCCAGTTTCGGCGGGTCACCGGTAATGATCAGGACATTGCGGAGGCCGGCCGCGTAGGCGCCGAGAAAATCGGACTGCATGCCGATAATGTTCCGGTCCCGGCAGGTATAGTGGAGTACCGTCTCTATCCCGGCTTCGCGCTCAAGCAGGATCGCCAGGGGCATGGGGGCAAGCCGCGCCGACGCGCGCGGGCCGTCGGGTATGTTAACGGCATCGATGCCGTTCTGCTTCAGGAGCTTCGATGATTCAATGACCGCGGCGGCGTCGCAGCCGCGCGGAGGCGTTATTTCGACGGAAACCACGAATTCGCCCCTGGCCAGCTTGGCGGCAAGGGCTGATTTTTTCTCAGGGGGAATAACTTCGACCTCGTCACGGGGGGTGGTCTCCTCGACAACGGCCTGCCGCTTCTCCGGATACCGGGACTTGATGGCCTGCTTCATCGCCCGTATGTGCTTCGGCGTGGTGCCGCAGCAGCCTCCGATGATGCTCGCGCCGCTGACCAGGAACTGCACGGCGTATTCGGACAGGTATTCCGGCGTGGTCATGTAGATATTGCGGCCCCCCACGTGGCGGGGGTAGCCTGCGTTGGGCTGGATGGAGATCGGCTTTTTCGTCAGGAGTGTCATTTTTTTTAAAAGCTCGAGCATGGGCGCCGGGCCGATGGTGCAGTTCAGGCCAATGACGTCAGCCCCGGTACCGTCCAGGAACCTGACCGCCTGCTCCAGCGACGTGCCGTAGGTGGTGCGGCCTTCTTCGTTGACGGACACCTGGGCCATGACGGGGAGTTTTTTTTCACCGAGTACCGCGTCAAGGGCGGCTTCGAGCATGTCAAGCTGGTCAAAGGTTTCCAGTATCAGAAGGTCCACCCCGCCTTCAATGAGGGCATCCGCCTGTTCCCGGTATGCCTCTTCCGCTTCAGCGCAGCTGACCGCTCCCAGGGGTTCAACGCTGGTCGAAAGGGGACCCATGGATCCCGCGACCAGGACGCCGGACCCGCTGGCGGAGCGGGCGATACGGGCTCCGGCGATGTTGATCTCGCGTACTTTCTCCGCCAGGGCGTACCTGGCCAGATTGATCCTGTTGGCGCCGAAGGTGTTGGTCTCCAGCACGTCGCAACCGGCCTTTACATATTCCGCGTGGATCTCTTCGATCAGGCGGGGCTGTACCAGGTTCAGGTTGTCAAAGCACTGGTTGATGTAGATCCCCTTGTCGTAGATCATGGTGCCCATGGCGCCGTCGAAGAGGATTGCCCTGCCCTGTTCGAGCATGGATAAAAAGGGGTTCATGGTCAATTACCGCCTGTTTGTACGTTATGTTTCAACAATAATAAAAAATATTTCCATAGTCAATTCATGGCAGTGTCGAAGAAGGACAAACCTGTCCGGACTGCTGGAAATATATGAAAATTGACCGCACCATTCATATTACTATATCAAGATATATTGATATAGTAATATGAATTCCGATTCCAGTCAATGTTTTTTTATCAATAATGCACTATTTCTTTTGCCGGATTTCCTTTTGTACTCTATTCTCTAGAATGTCAACCGTGCATCGAGAATACTTACTTAAACCCTCACCCCCGGTCAGCTCACGCTCGAACCTCACCCCTACTCCGTGCATTTTTTAAAACCTCACCCCCATCCCCTCTCCATAAAATGGAGAGGGGAGCCTGAGTAAATATACGAATACGAAAGCCCTCTCCGCTTTTAAGGAGAGGGCGCGCACAGCGGGGTGAGGTCAAATGTGGGAGTGGGGGTCTGGGAATGAGGGCCAACGCCCAAATACTTCTTGAAAAAAATGGGCCGTCTCGTCAGGGTTAGTGCATCCGAGTGAATATACATACTATCTGACGAGGTGCCGATCTTGAAGAAAACAATATGCCTGCCCCTTGTACTCCTGGTGTCACTTTCCTGCGTGTCCACGGCCACGGAGGAAAAATCAGGCTATGACATAAAGCCCGGCAGGTGGCTCCGGAACGTCAGGGTGGAGTATGAAGCCGGCGGAGTCATATCCGGGGGCCTTGTACAGATCTATTTTCCGAAAAAATATGAGGGAAGCTCTTCGGCCCGGACGCTCATTGTGCTCCATGGCTACCGCCAGCAGCCGAGCGACTGGGAGAACGGCACTCCCGTGACCGAATACGCCGACCGGTACGGCTTTGTCCTGGTGTGCCCGGCCATGTCCACGACCCTGTACGAGTCGAAGTATTTCCCGGAGACCGTGAACAGGTGGGCACCGCTTCCCGGCGGCGTTTTCATATCAAAAACGCTGATCGAATTTTTAAGGAAGAATTTCGGACTCGCTAAAAAGAGGGATACAACAGGCATATTCGGCGTATCCACCGGCGCGCGCGGGGCGCTGCTGCTGGCGGCGCAGCATAGGAAAATTTTCGGGGCGGCCGCCGGTCTTTCCGGTGACTATGATTCCGAATCAATAAAAAACGACAGGCTTCTCATCTCGGTATACGGCTACTATGAAAGCAACCGGGAGCGCTGGGAGGAGGAGGTCAATATCCTCAGGCTGGCGGAAAACCTCAAAAAAACTCCGGTCTTTCTCGGCCACGGCACCCGTGACGCGGTGGTGCCTCCTCCTCAGACGAAACTCCTAGTCGACCGGCTGATACAGCTGGCCGATGAGAAGGGCGGATATGAACTTGTCGTGGACACGGAAAAAAGCAATGGCGCCGGTCACGACTGGAAATACTGGGGAAGCCTGGTGCCGGAAGTGTTTTCATTTTTTGACCGGAAGCTTGTACAATAGCGGGTTTACGTTTTTTTCCCTTTTTTTGAAAAGAGCCTCTCCCAGAACGATATCTCTTCAGCGGACACGTCAGGATTGTCTTCCTTCTCGGGAAGGACCTCGGCATAATGCTCTTCAATCGATTTCGTGACGAAATCGGCGAACTTTTCGCTCGTCATGGTCTTTGCCTTGAAGCGGTTTACGTAGAAGAGGATGTCCTTGTCCGAGGTCACCACGGTGCTCATCTTCGGGTTCGGGTCTTTCTTGATGAACTCCTTGATGAGAAAATCGGCGGAATAATCGAGGGAATAGTACACGTCGATTTTTCCCACCTTTTCGGTGCGGACGTTGTGGGACGGTTTTTTTTTGCCGTCGAAGACAACGCGGATCTGTGATTTTTTTATCTTCTGGAATTCCTTCAGCCTGTCAAGGAGGCCCGCGCGGGCCTCGTTAAGCTGCCCGAGGAGCATTTTTTCCTCCAGGTCGGGGAACTTGTACATGAGGTTGAATCCGTCAATCAGCAGTACCATGCGGCGTTATTTCAGGTTCTTCACGAACCGCTCAATCCGTATCATCGACTCCCTGAGGTTGTCCATCGACGTCGCGTAGGAGCAGCGCACGTGGCTGTTGCCGCATTCGCCGAAGGCCCTGCCGGGCACCACGGCGACCTTTTCCGCGCTCAGGAGCTGCAGGGCGAACTCCCTGCCGGACAGCCCGGTGCTGGATATGTCGGGGAACACGTAAAAGGCCCCTTCGGGGACGAGGCAGTCAAGGCCGATCTCGTTGAACCTGCCGGCTATGAAGTTTCTCCGCTTCAGGTACTCCTTCTTCATGGCGATGACGTCCTTCTCGCCCTTCCTGAGCGCCTCGATGGCCGCGTACTGCGCGATGGATGACGCGCACAGGGCCGTGTACTGGTGGATCTTCATCATGATGTCGGTGATGAATTGCGGCCCCCCCACGTAACCGAGGCGCCAGCCCGTCATGGCATGGGACTTTGAAAAGCCGTTCAGGTAGATGGTGCGCGATTTCATCTCCGGGATGGAGGCGATGGAGAAATGTTTACGGTCGTAGGAGAGGGCGCAGTATATCTCATCGCTGAGCACGATGAGGTTATGCCTCATGGCGAGGTCCGCCACTTTCCCGAGGGTAGCTTCGTCGATGGTATTGCCGGTCGGGTTGGACGGGTAATTGAGCATGATGGCTTTGGTCTTTTCGGTAATCGATTTTTTCAGCAGGTCTATGTCGATCTTGAATCGGTCTTTCTGATAGGTCGGCAGTATGACCGGTTTCGCGTGCAGAAGGGCAACATTCGCGGTGTACGAAACATAACAGGGCTCGAAGATTATAACTTCATCGCCGGGGTTCAGGATGCTCCGCAGGGCCAGGTCGAGGCCCTGGCTTACGCCCATGGTGACGATAAGCTCCGTGTCGGGGTTGTATATGACGTCGTATTTTGCAGCAACGTACTCGGCGATCAGTTCGCGCAGTTCCGGCAGGCCGCGGTTCGGCGTGTAATGGGTGCTGCCGTCCTTGATGGCAAAAATGCCGCTGTCAGATATCCGCCAGGGAGTGACGAAATCCGGCTCCCCGACTCCCAGGGAGATGCAGTCGGGCGTCGAATAGACGATATCGAAGAATTCGCGGATCCCCGAAGGGGGGATGTCGCTGCCGACCCTGGACACCAGGGACTCGGGGCTGTTTTTTTCTACCAGTTTCAGTTTCATGGCACTACCCGCGGAACCGGCCCCCGGCCGGAATCCGTCCTTACAGTTTGATCGGAAAAAACGTTATCGTCACAGGCAGCATACAGCTGACGATAATCACGGTTTTTTCGGTAAAAAGTTCTCCATAATTATAAATCGCTTTGAATCAGTAAAGCCAAAATTTCGGTAATACTCAATTAATTCGGAATTTGTTTCAGGAAGGGTGACCACAATTTTTTCTATGTTTCTCTCTGAAAGCGTTGATTTGAATACATTGAGCATATCGGCCATTATGCCGCCGGCAGCGGTCCGGTCCGCGCAAAGCCAGCGGATCGCCACGGTCTGTACGCCGCGGATTTCTTCAGGGGAGGCGATGAGGAACCCGGTTATGCTTTTTTTTGTCACGGCCACAACGCTGAATCCCGGGTCGCGGGCCAGGGCCTCGGCGAGGTTCGTCTCGTTCCATTCCGGCAGGCATTGCGAGGCCTCGTTCCCGAAGATTTCGAGGCCCAGGACAAAAATGTCCCGCAGGTCGTCTATCCCCGCCGGCCTGATTTCAACGCGTCCTTTCATTCAGGCCCGATCCAGCTTCATCAGCCTGGGCTCATGGTCAGCCTGGAGCACCACGTTTACTTTTTTTGTCCCGGGGGAGGGATGGTCGGAATTGTAATGGAGACCGATGCTGTCTTTTCGGGCCAGCGCGCTTTTAATGATGAGTTTTGCCACGGTGGCCAGGTTGCGGAGCTCAACGATGCGGGAGGAGATGGTGCTCTTCTTGTAATAATCGTGGATATCGTCAGCGAGCATCAGTATCCGCTTGTGCGCCTTCTGGAGGCGCTTGTCCGAACGGATAATCCCGACATAGTCCCACATGACGCGCTTCACGTCCTCGATGTCGTGCTGTACCAGTACCCACTCTTCCAGGTCGAAGGTGCCGGCCTTGTTCCAGTTGGGAAAATCAGGTATGGCGCCTTTTCTGTCGAAACTGTCCAGGTGCGCCTCGGCCTGGAGAAAGGCCCGGTGGGAAAAGACGATCCCCTCGAGCAGCGAATTGCTGGCGAGACGGTTCGCGCCGTGTATCCCGGTGCAGGATGATTCGCCGGAAACGTAGAGGTTCTCAATCGATGTTTTGCCGTCGCAATCGCTCACCACGCCGCCGCAGAGGTAATGGGCGGCCGGGACAACGGGGACCGGTTCTTTCGACATGTCGATCCCCTCTTCTAGGCATTGCGCGTAGATGTGGGGAAACCGCTGCATGAGAAATTTCTTGCTCTTGCCCGTTATGTCGAGATAGACGTTCGTGACTCCGTGCTTTTTCAGCTCCATGTCGATGGTGCGGGCGACGATATCCCGCGGCGCCAGGTCCTTGAGAGGATGGACCTGCTCCATGAAGCGCTCCCCCCGCTTGTTGACGAGGATTGCCCCTTCACCGCGGACTGCCTCGCTGATGAGAAAACAGGGTCCGCTCTGGTTGGGGCTGTAGAGCGCGGTGGGATGGAACTGTATGAATTCCATGTCCGCGATGAGCGCCCCGGCGCGGTAGGCCATG
>CAZZHU010000181.1:0-8257 GCA_964654045.1 uncultured Leptospirales bacterium | reverse complement strand
TGGCGCCGAGCTTGATGATTTCCTCATAGTCGGTGGGCGTATTCAGCGCCTCTGCCGGGATGCAGCCGCCGGAAGGACCGCCGAGCTGTGCGGCCTTGTAGTTCTTGCCGTTCGGTATACCGCCGCCGATATCGAAGATAATGTTGCCGATGGGCGTTCCCATGGGCACTTCCACCAGGCCGACGTTGTTTACCGCGCCGGTCAGCGCGAACACCTTGGTGCCCTTGGATTTCTCGGTGCCTATGGATGAGTACCACGCACCGCCGTTTATAATGATCTGCGGTATATTCGCAAAGGTCTCAACGTTGTTGAGGACCGAAGGTTTCTTGAACAGGCCCTGGGCCGCCGGGAACGGAGGCCGGGGTCTCGGCATGCCGCGCTTTCCTTCGATGGACGACATGAGAGCCGTCTCTTCACCGCAAACGAAAGCGCCCGCGCCCTGGTAGACCTCGATATCAAGGCTATAGTCGGAGCCGAATATTTTGTCGCCGAGGAGGCCGTATTCCCTGGCCTGGTTGATGGCGATGTCAAGGCGCTTGATTGCCAGCGGATATTCAGCGCGGCAGTAGATATAGCCCTTGTTCGCGCCGATGGCGTAACCGCCGATGATCATGCCCTCAAGGACCGCATGGGGGTCCGCCTCGAGAACCGAGCGGTCCATGAACGCGCCGGGGTCGCCCTCGTCCGCGTTGCAGAGGATGTACTTAATATTGCCCGGGGACTTCCGCGCGAATCCCCATTTCATGCCGGTGGGGAAACCGCCGCCCCCTTTTCCGCGTCGATGAGTCCCCGGTTCTTGAGGGCAATGAGCTGCTGCTTGCCGAAAAACGGTATATCGAGCATGTGGGGTATTGCCTGCTCCGTTGCGGGCTCCTTGTACATGAGCCTCTTGACCGGCCTCCCCTTTATGATATGCTCTTCTATGATTTCCTTTACGTCATCGGTTTTGACGTACTGATAAAATGTCCCTTCAGGATAGATCACCATGATGGGGCCGGCCGCGCAGAAACCGTTGCAGCCTGTTTCCACCACCGCCACCTCGTCAGTGAGCTTCTTCGCGGTAATCTCCTGCAAAACCGCCTGATGGACGGACTCACTCGCGGATGCCCTGCACCCTGTTCCGCCGCATACGAGTATATGAGATCGAAAGACTTTCATTTACTTCCTCCCTTCCTGCTCTCTGCCCCTTGCAAGGACAAATTCTGTCTGGATCTCGCCTTTTAAAATATGGCGTTTGAATATCTGGCGCGCCTTGTTTTCCGTGAGATATTCATAGACAATCGGTTCCTTCCCCTGCTCTTCAACGGTGGCAAGCGGTTCCCTGCTGCAGATGCCGATGCAGCCCGATGTGGTAATCAGCACGTCATTCACGTTTGCTTCGCTGATTTCATTCATGAACGTATCAAGGATCCCCTTGGCGCCGGAAGCGATGCCGCAGGTTCCCATGTGAACGGTCAGCTTCACGCGCTTCTTTCCTGCCCGGAACTGATCTTCTTTCTCGACTTTTTCCTTGATCTTTTTAAGATCGCTGATGGTTATTTTAGGCATGTCATCCTCCTACCGGTACTTCGAAAGGACTTGTTCGAGCTTCGCGGGTTTCATCTGCCCGTGGGTGTCACTGTCTATGACCACGGCAGGAGCAAGACCGCAGGCCCCCAGGCATCGAACCGTCTCGAGTGAAAAATTCCTGTCCTCGGTGCATTCTCCGGCCGCGATACCCAGCGAACCCGACACGGCATCGAGCATTCTCTGGCCGCCGCGGACATAACAGGCGGTGCCGAGACAAACCCGAATCACATGCTTGCCCCTGGGGACCATGGTGAAGAACGAATAGAAGGTCACCACGCCGTACACGTTGGCCACGGGAAGATTCAGCCCCTTTGCCACCCTGAGCTGCAGAGGCATGGGCAGATACCCGCATACATCCTGTACCTGTTCAAGAACCGGGATCAATGCACCCGGTTTTGATTTATAATTTTTAATGATTTCGTCGGCTTTTGCGAGCTGTTCCGGTGAGAACTCTTCCAACCCAGTATCATCTTGAGTTGTTTTCATACGTGCCATGTTTACCTCCCGTTACTCTTTATGTGCGCATCAATGACTGACACCCGAGCAGTGGAAACAACATTAGTGGGAATTGCTTCCCTGCCGGGAACGGTTTCCCCCGGCATATAACCCGGTATCGTAAGCGCTTCTTTCAATGCTTCTTTATTTATAATACAGATACCATTCATACCACCGGTCCTGAGGTCTTCGAATTGCAGACCACCGGCGATGCTTTCCATGTGCGGACATTACTTAAGCCGTCGTGACCGCATCAGGGCAACCTTAAAATCACTAGTGAATTTATCAATTAAAAAAAATCAACAACTAAATAATTTGTGCTATTAATCCGGATATCAACCATGCAGCGGTCGCAATCACACCGGTTTTACGCGGGAGAATAAAATTATACTGGATACCGGTGTATGGGTGGTAATAAATTTCGGTGAGAAGTCATCCCCGTTTTTTGCTAGGGCAGCTCAGGGATGCATTCCCTCAATTATGTTGGTTCTTATGAATCGGATGACATCCATGTTGTTTATGGGAACCCCTTCGAGGGCTTCCCTGATTTCCCTGGTATCAAGGACATATTCATGCGATTCTTTTCTGTAGGTGAAAAATATTTCAACTTCAGGCCTTTCAAGTATCAGGGCGACCAGCGCCCCCGCGACATCGCCTAAAGGCTGGCGGTCAATATGATTGTACCCGAAGACAACTTCCAGTCTTGTTCCCTTTCCGGGCTGCGACTCGATAGTGAAGGACCCGTCAGTCTGAAGCGCCGCCTGTTTGAGCATGGGAAGCCCGAGCCCGATACGCCGGACTTTCTTTGTCGTGTAAAACGGATCAAGGGCCTTTTCAATCTCTTTGGGCGTCATACCGCAACCGTTGTCGGATATCTCTATCACCAGCCTGTCACCGGTCAGGTCTTCAACAACGGTTATTTCGACCAGGCTCGCCCCGGCCCTCAGGGAATTCTGGCCAATATCAAGGATATGGAGAGCAAGCTCGATCATTATTCCTCCAGGACCCTTCTCCCGCCGGCGTTTTTCAGCGCCAGTCCGATCTCGCTGAAGCTCCGGTCCTCAAGCAGCATTCGTGCGGGAGCTTTTCCAATGTCCGGGATAAAATGGGCATCGGATGATGTTATCATAGTATAGGAATCCAGGTCGGGATACATGGCCCTGGCTTTTTTAATACCCGTTCCGGCCGAAACCTCCAATGCGTCAAACGGCGCATCGGGAGGCAGGAAACCCAGCTGGCCCAGTATCCCGAAGCTTTCACGGTCTATGTGCGAAGCTATCGCGATGCCGCCCAGCCCGTGTATTCTGTCAACGAGATCCCCCAGGGGAATGTCGCTCGCCCCGATCAGCAGGTGAGGATTGAAGCCTTCGACTTCACCCGCCTCGTTCACTATGGCCTGGACACCGAAAACATCCTCATTATTCTCGCCCTTCAGGCTGGCATAGATCAGCTCCTGGAGAAGGCCCAGGGCTTCAATGTCCCCGAAGAGCGCCACGACATGGACTTCCTCCCTGCTCGTCGCCTCCATCCCGGGCACGACAAGAAGAGGGGTGCCCGCCGCCGCTTTCATCACATAACCGGCGTTTTCAGAAGCGCAGTGGTCGCATATGGCTATGACATCAAGGTTTTTATCCAGGGCCGCCCGCACTATAGCCGAGGGGTGCATGTCCAGTTCGGCGCAGGGGGAAAGGCATGTATGTATATGGAGGTCGCAGGTATAAATCCGCGCCATGGGTCTGTAGTTATACTCCGTGTAAAAGCTGGTATATCCTGCCGACGACATCAAATGCCGGCTGTCCGCTGCCCAGCACCACGACGCCCTCTTTCTCGGCCCGCTTGACCGTCTCGGCTTCCGGGGATACGTCCTGGGCAATGACAATTGCCGCAAGCTCTTTCAGTGAAGCAACAGCCACTATGTTCTGATGCACCTGCCTCGTGACCCAGATGTCACCCTTCGTGCTGTTTGCCATAACGTCGCTCAGGAGGTCGCCCGCATAACCCCCCGTTACCGTTTCACCAAGCCTGTTTTCCCCGCAGTATACCTTCAATTCAAGCTTTTGCGCAATTGTCCTGATGTCCATTCCAGTGTTTCCGCTTATCCTTTAATCTTTATAATGCTCTTGATGACGGTCCCCTTCCCTATTTCCGATTGTATCTCAAACGTATCAGAGAATTTTTTAATATTCGGCAATCCCATTCCCGCGCCGAAACCCATTTCCCTTACATTATCGTCCGCGGTGGAAAAACCTTCGAGCATGGCGCTTTCAATATTGGGAATACCGTCACCCCTGTCGTGCGCCTCTATGAAAATTGAATCATCTTCCACCTTCACAGAGATTGTTCCCGTCTCGGCATACGATACAATATTGACTTCAGTCTCAAATACAACAACCGCGGCCTTCCGTACCGCCTCTTCAGGGATACCATGCTCTTTCAGGAATTTCTTGATCTTGCTTGATACAATGCCCGCATTGCTGTAATCATGTCCTGTTACAGTAAAGCTGTCTCCGAAACCCTGTTTATATGCCACAATGGTATCCCCGGTCACACCTCGCAGATGCAACCCCGCATTCCGGCCCTGTAAAGATACCCGCATGACTCGAACATGATGTATTTTGTCCTTATTATCGGGATGTTAAGTTCCCGGGCCACTTCAATCGCCTGGGGCTGGGGCATTTTTCCGCGGCAGATGACAATTGCGGCGATATCAAGGGCGTACACGGTCCGGATCGACTGGGCCGTTGCCAGACCGGTTATCAGCAGACACCCCGGGCGGGCAAAGGCCAGCACATCGCTCATCAGGTCCGCCGCAAATGCAGTACTCACTTCAATGTTGAGTTTATCATGCCCGACAATAACCTCTCCATTCAGCTCTTTTCTAATATCTTCCAGTATCAATTTTTTATTATTCCTCTCACAATCATCTCAGGACGTCTTTCAGATATGCGACACGGGCGGCCAGACCATTTTTAAATTCCGCGGTCGTGCCGTTACGGTTATATATTTCTCCGCCCCTTCCGGGAGCGGTTTTTCGCGGCATGCGGCCTTTTCCAGGATTCTTCCCCGTCTGTCAGAATGCCCGGGTACAGGGGCCGCCTGCGATCAATATGTTGCCCCGCCGTCATCGTAGATTTTACGCAACAGTTTCCTGTCGACCGTGGAGCCATCGACGAAGTGGTTCGGCTCCGCCCCGCAGTAGGGACAGCTGGATTTTTCATCAGTGATCACTTCCCCGCATATCCCGCAAACAATTTCCTTCATACTGTCATCTCCTTTCCCTACCGGAATTGCCGTCCCGCGTCATTACACCCCTTCAAGGAAGCCTGGTATTCCGGAACAGGCAGCACCCGATGTTTCCAATTCCAATATTCATTTAAATATAATAGGGCAGTGTAAAAGTCAACTTTATTTTCAAGAATTCAGACCGCTGAGGTTTGTGACGGGTCACGCGCTGCGGGTTCGGACAATCCGCACGGACCGCGGGCATCACCGCCGCTGATTCCCTTTCTATATTTCGCTCCCGTCCTTATTATTGAAACACACCCGGTTTTTAAAAAGTTGTGCATAAATAAAATCAATATTTCCAGGGTAGTAACATTTCACAACACCGGTGCAGGCAGGACTTATTCCCTATTTGGGGCGGGGCGATTGTATAAAATAATCAGCCGGATGGATGGCCGGCAACCGGCAAAAAAAAGGTCCGCACCCTGCCATCAAGAGGGATGGACTGGCGCGGACCGATCACACATGCAGAACCTATTAAGGAAGGATGTCGCTTTAGCAATTCACCTTTATTATATTACCGTCAGCTTCTTAGCCGTCTCCACTTCATGATACTCATTATATATCCTACGCTTCAATGCGTAAGACCAAAACGGGCTGGAAGACTCCATTCACATAGGGGGGAAAGAGGCGTCCGTTATCTCCCAGCCCGGGTCTTTTTAATTTACAAATTGCAATCAAACTGCCGTTCAAGTCATCAATACATGTATCGCTTCCATGCACGACCATTGATGCAACGTATTGAATTATTCGCTCTGCTTCCATCCTTTATCCTGCCGCACTATTCACGGAAGCAGTGTCATATTCAATGGTATTAATAAACATAGTTTATTCTGTTTGGTCAATCACCAATAGAGATTAAAAAAATATAACAAAAAACGGGAGCACCGGTATCACGGTTTCGATGAGACGCGATGAAATAATTTTCCTTCACTCTCAATCCGGAGACATGGGGGGACCAGAAAAAAATTTAACGCGCAACATGAAAAAATGGTGGGGCATGGAATTATTTCTTGACAGTATTTTACGGCATTTATAATCAGACCCATGAATAAAATACTTGAAAAAGAATTCCTCACACCAGTGGTCTTCCGCATGAAAGTGGAGGCCCCCGAAATCGCGCGCAAGAGAAAGGCGGGACAGTTCATCATTCTCCGCGTAAGCGAGGCCGGAGAGCGCATACCCCTCACGATCGCCGACGGCGACCCTAAGGCAGGCTGGATAGAGCTTGTGGTGCAGGCGGTGGGCAAGACAACAACAGACCTGTCCAAACTGAATCCCGGCGACACCCTCACCGACCTGGCCGGCCCTCTGGGAAGGCCGACGCACATAGAGAAACTCGGCACCGTGGTCATGGTCGGCGGCGGCATCGGCATCGCGCCGGCGCACCCGATAGCCCAGGCCATGAAGGAGGCCGGAAACCGGGTCATCTCGATCCTGGGCGGCCGTACCAAGGACCTGGTCATCATGGAGAACAAGATGCGGGCCGCGAGCGATGAGGTAATTATCACCACGGACGACGGCTCCTACGGGACGAAAGGCCTCGTCACCGACGCCATCAAGAAACTTGTCGCCGACGGCGTGAAGATCGACCTGGTCATCGCGATCGGCCCTCCCATCATGATGAAATTCGTGAGCCTGCTCACGAAAGAGTACGGCATCCCCACCCAGGTGAGCCTGAATACCATCATGGTGGACGGCACCGGCATGTGCGGCGGCTGCCGCGTCACCGTGGGCACGGAGTCGAAGTTCGTGTGCGTGGACGGGCCCGAGTTTGACGGGCACCTCGTAAACTTCGACGAGATGATGCAGCGACTCGGCATGTACCGCGATCAGGAAAAGGAATCGAGCGACCACGCGTGTAAAATTGGGCTGGACCGGTAAGGAAATACATTCACGCCGGATCCCCCTTTCCCCTTGCGGGGAAAACCGGGGCAGTGGTGATGCAAAACGGCCACCCTCTCCTCCCCCCTCCCATCAAGGGAGGGGAGTTTGATACGCAAATATAAAGCAGCGGGACGAATATAACAACCTTCGATTGTTTACCAGATAATAAATTAACAGAGAGCACCATGGAAAAGAAAGAACTAACCAACAAAGAACGACTTGCCCTGCCGCAGCAGAAGATGCCCGAGCAGACTCCGGCGGCGCGGATTCGCAACGTCAACGAGGTGCCCCTCGGCTTCACCGAGGAAATGGCGATCGCGGAGGCGGAACGCTGCCTCCAGTGCAAGAACGCCCCGTGCGTGAAGGGGTGCCCGGTCTCGGTAAACATACCCACCTTCATCAAGCTCATCACCGAGAAGAAATTCGGCGAGGCAGCCGCCGCCATTAAAGAAACGAACGTACTCCCCGCGGTATGCGGAAGGGTCTGTCCCCAGGAGGAGCAGTGCCAGAAGCCCTGCACCGTGGGCAAGAGCCTCAAGTCCGTAGATAAAGCGGTCCAGATCGGCAAACTCGAGCGTTTCGTCGCGGACTGGGAAATGAACCAGACGACCGCCGCGGTCCCCGTTATTAAGAAGGAGACCGGCAAGAAGATCGCCATCATCGGGTGCGGCCCGGCCGGCATAACCGTGGCGGCAGACTGCCGTCGCGAAGGCCACAAGGTAACGATCTTCGAGGCGCTGCACAAGCCGGGCGGGGTGCTGGCCTACGGAATACCGGAGTTCCGCCTTCCCAAGCGGATTGTCGGCCGCGAGGTGGACAACCTCTCGCGCATGGGCGTGGACGTAAGGATGAACATGGTCATCGGCAAGGTATACACCATCGACGAGCTCATGGCGGACGGCTATGACGCCGTCTTCGTGGGCACCGGCGCGGGGCTCCCCATGTTCCTGAACATTCCGGGCGAGAACCTGAACGGCGTCTACTCCGCCAACGAGTACCTCACCCGGGCCAACCTGATGAAGTC
>CAZZHU010000180.1:0-8338 GCA_964654045.1 uncultured Leptospirales bacterium | reverse complement strand
CTATTGTTATATGCTCAGGGTAAAAACCTTTTTTATATTACAGTATTACTCTGACACCGGGGCTTATAATTATACTGCAATTACTAGTTACTCTGACCCCAAGGTCTTGTATTGTTGTTGCTCTGAAACCTGAAATCGATAAATTCAAAAAATTTAAAAAAATCTTGACAATAACAGTAATTTAAATTACTATATCAATATATCTTGATATAGTAATTTAAATGGAGATAGTACAGTATTATAAAGCCTTGGCTGACGAAACGCGTCTGCGCCTTCTCAATCTCCTGATTCGTCATGAGTTAAATGTCAACGAAATTGTTGCCGTTATGGGAATGGGTCAGCCGCGAATATCGCGTCATCTGAAAATACTCACTGACTGCGGACTCCTAAAATATCGTCGGGATGGGTTGTGGGTCTTCTATAGTGCTGCCCGAGAAGGACGGGGAGGGCTTTTCAATGACCTTTTTCAGAACTTTATCGCCGATGACAATGCATTATATAACGATTACACAGCCATGAAGGGAATTCTGGAAGAAAGCCTGAAGGAGAAGACACGTTTTTTTGACTCAATAGCTTCAGACTGGGATGATATAAAACTGGGGATATTCGGAAATGTGAATATTTCTAAAGAGATAGTCAAGAGAATAGAAAATTGTAATGTTGCCGCGGACCTCGGATGCGGCACTGGTGAATTACTCATTCCTATCAAGCAAAAGGCGAAACGGGTTATCGGTGTTGATAAATCGCCGAAGATGCTGGAGGAAGCGGAAAACCGTCTTGCGTCAAATGGTAAGGGGATTGAATTGAGGATAGGGGAAATGGAACATCTCCCCATGCGGGATCAGGAAGCCGATACTGCTGTCATCAACATGGTGCTTCATCACCTCCCGTCTCCGGATTCGAGCATTCTGGAAGCGGGACGAGTTTTAAAGAAAGGCGGATTGCTGATCATAGTCGACCTTGATAAACATCAGAATGAAGAGATGCGGGAAAAATATGAACACCGCTGGTTGGGCTTCACGAGGAAAAATATCGAACGGTGGCTCTCGGCCGGAGGATTTATACCGAAGGAATTTATACAGTTTGATGCAATGGATGGTCTAAAGATCGATCTGTTTGCATCTGTTAAAAATAGTTAATAATTTTTATAACATGCAGGATAATGATGTTTTATCTCATATTTGCGGAAATCATGCAGGTGACTATTGCCAGTAATTAATTACGGCTTATCTGTCGGGATGGATAAGCATAAATAAAATCACAAGGAGAATTGCAATGAATGTTACAACAAAAAAAGATATCAAGGCGCTTGAAAAAGACCTCCGCTTCAAGGTGGCCGATATTTCTCTCGCGGAATGGGGAAGAAAGGAGATCCAGCTTGCGGAAGACGAGATGCCGGGCCTGATGTCTGTCCGGAAGAAATACGGAGCGCAGAAACCGCTTAAGGGCCTTAAAATAATGGGAAGCCTTCATATGACCATCCAGACGGCTGTCCTGATCGAAACACTCAATGCGCTGGGTGCCGATGTCCGGTGGGCATCATGCAACATCTTTTCAACCCAGGACCACGCCGCTGCTGCGATTGCCAAAGCCGATACGGCAGCCGTGTTCGCATGGAAAGGGGAGACGCTTGAGGAGTACTGGTGGTGCACCGAGCAGGCCCTTACATGGCCTGACGGCTCTGGTCCCAATCAGCTTGTTGATGACGGCGGTGATGCGACGCTTTTTGTACACCAGGGCTTTAAAGCAGAAAAAGATCCTTCAATCCTTGAAAAGAAATATGACAACAAGGAGTTTCGGATCATCATCGATCGCCTGATGGCGAGCGTAAAGCTCAATCCGCAAAAATGGACAGGTATTGCTAAAGAGATACGAGGGGTTTCCGAGGAGACCACCACGGGCGTTCACCGCCTGTATCAAATGGCGAAAAACAAGGAACTCCTGTTTCCGGCCATCAACGTGAACGATTCTGTTACCAAGTCGAAGTTTGATAACCTGTACGGTTGCCGTGAGTCACTTGCTGATGGTATCAAGCGGGCAACCGATATAATGGTAGCGGGAAAGATAGTTGTCGTATGCGGATATGGCGATGTCGGCAAGGGATGCGCCCAGTCGATGCGGGGATTCGGCGCCAGGGTGCTCATCACCGAAATCGACCCGATCTGTGCCCTCCAGGCTGCCATGGAAGGATATGAAGTTACAACCATGGAGGAAGCCGTTTCCGAGGGGGACATCTTTGTTACCTCTACCGGTAACCTGGATGTTATTACCGGAAAGCATATGGAGCAAATGAAGGAAGGATCCATCGTCTGCAATATCGGGCATTTTGACAGCGAGATAGCAATGCACTACCTTGAGAACAATCCGAAATGTAAAAAAGATACTATAAAGCCCCAGGTCGATAAGTGGACCCTGGAATCGGGACGGTCCATCATCGTTCTCGCTGAAGGGCGGCTGGTCAACCTCGGCTGCGCCACGGGCCATCCCAGCTTTGTCATGAGTAACAGCTTCACCAACCAGACACTGGCGCAGATTGAACTGGCTCAAAAAAAGCATGAAATAGGCGTGTATACTCTGTCGAAGATACATGACGAAGAGGTCGCGCGGCTTCACCTGGAAAAACTGGGTGTCAAACTTACAAAGATGACCAAAGAACAGTCTGAGTATATTGGTTTTCCGATTGAAGGACCCTATAAACCGGACCACTACAGGTATTAAGAAGTTCCGAATCCTGAATTGCTGTATCTTCCGGGCGGCCTGTTGGCCGCCCGGTTGTTTTTGGGGTCAGAGTAATGGATCTGGGGAGTGACTGATGTTATACCATTTTAAAAGATTTGACAGATGGATCTGTATTCCGCAAGGTAAAAAGTCTGGTGTGGTTCCAGAATAAGTATTCAATAATTCATCATGGGGTGTGGGTTATTCCAGCTTCATTGATCAGTCGCAGGATAGAGATAATCATTATAAAACGGCTATATTATTGTGACATCCCATCATATCCCATCCCGTATTATCGACTTCCATGTTCATCTGTTTCCTGACAGGATGTTCGACGCCATCTGGGGATTTTTTTCAAACGGCTACAAATGGGACGTCGTGTACCGGATGTATTACCGTGAATGTATCTCCTATCTGCAGGAGCATGGCGTAGTCAAGATCGTCTATTCCAATTATGCCCATCGAGAAGGAGTAGCCGAAACCTTGAATGAATGGAACCTTAAGATCCTGGACGAGAACCCTGACCTTTACTGCTTTGCCGCCTACCATCCCGGTGATGAAAACGTCCTTTCCATGGCCGAGAAGGTCCTTGCCCATCCACGCGTCCTCGGGTTCAAACTTCAGCTCCTGGTACAGCGCTTCTATCCGCACGATAGCCGTCTTTTCCCGATGTATGAAATGGTGATGGAGCATCGAAAGCGGATCCTCTTTCACGTGGGGACCGGCCCAGTGGGGAACGAATTCGTGGGCCTTGCCGAATTCAAAAGGCTCCTTGATAGATACCCGGATATTCCCGCCAACGTGGCCCACATGGGGGCCCTCGAATACCGCGGCTTCATGGACCTTCTTGACAATCATCCCGGGCTCTATCTTGACACGGCCTTCGCTTTTTTCAGGGAGTTCCAGGGAAAGGGCGGATTCGACCTCGGGAACGACGCCCTTGAACGGCACCGGGACCGCATCCTGTATGGATCGGATTTCCCAAACCTCATCATGCCGCGCGAATCGGAGATCGGGACCCTTGCCGATTATGGCCTGTCACAGGAATTTTATGACAGGGTATTCTATCAAAATGGCCGGGATTTGATTGATTCCATTGTCAACCGATAACTATCGACATCATCATTACTCAAGGTAAATTGCCCATGGACAATAAGATCAACTCATCCCGGTGGTATGACGGATTCCTCTACAGTATATCAATGGACGCGATGGTGGGAAAATCATTCGTGAAGACGATATCAGGCTATATTACAGACAATTCATCTGTTCTTGATATTGGCTGCGGCGTCGGGAGCGTCGTGATGGGATTGTCCGTGAAATGCGGCCATGTGACCGGTATGGATCTTTCTGATAAAATGGTCAACTATGCCCGTAAAAGGCTTGCAGCCGCCTCTGTTAATAATGCCGAAATATTGCATGGATCAGCCGTCGATCTCCTGCCCGGGGTGGTCCGCACCTATGATTATGCCGTCATGACGCAGTTTCTTCATGAGATCAGCGGTGATGCCAGGGACCGGATAATGGAGCAGGCAAAGAAAGTGGCACGGGAATTCATTATTGCTGATTTCACCGCGCCCTATCCTGATACGCCGGGCGGAAGAATCATCCGGTTCTTGGAGATGGCGGCGGGAAAGGAGCATTACACCAATTTCAGGGACTGGCTGGAAAAAGGAGGGCTTGACGGCCTTCTCAGGAGGCACGACCTGGCGATACTTGAAGAACGTATATATTCGACCGGGGTGGGGAAGATCGTGAAGGCGAAGGCCCGGTGCTGAGGCGGACAGGGATGCCTGGATAGTCGTTGACAAATTGTTATTAATGCACTACCGCTGTCGCAGCCTTTGATGCCGATGGCGCGGCGAAATCTTATTATGCAGATCAATATCGAAACATACCAGAACCGTCCCACCAGGACGGAAGTGTCCCTGGGAAGGGTGCGCAATAATTTCGAGATAGTGCGTTCACTCATTGGTAAAGACGTGAAGATCATGGCCATGGTAAAATCCAACGCCTACGGCCACGGCATCAGGACCATATCCGAAACGCTCCTCGCCGCGGGCGCCCATTATCTCGGCGTGGCCTACCTGGAGGAGGCGGTCTATCTCAGGAAGGGCGGCATCACCGCGCCGATACTCGTATGCGGCGCGATCAATACCGACCAGATTGAGGATTTTCTCGCGAACGATATAGAGATCACCAGTTCATCGTATGACAAGTCGGCCGCCATATCCGCCATGGCCAAACGGCTGGGAAAGACCGCGAATGTGCATCTCAAGATCGATACCGGCATGGAACGGATCGGCGTGCACTGGTACAACGCAGAAAGCTTTATCGGGCGCACCCTGGATCTTCCCGGCATCAGCGTGAAGGGCATCTTCTCACATCTCGCCAGGGCGGAATCGGACCGGGATTTCACCGATACCCAGATACGGCGCTTCAGCGAGGTCGCGGATTTCATGTCGCGGAAAAACGTTCTGCCCGAGCTGGTGCACCTGGCAAATTCGGCGGGTATTATCGGCAACCCGAATTCCCATTTTACCATGGTGCGTCCCGGCATCATCCTGTACGGATACAACCCTTTTGGATATGAGCCCGACCGCGATTTCGGCGGCAGGAAGCTGCTTCCGGCCATGACGCTGAAAACGAAGGTATCCTATTTCAAGGTGGTGCCGTCCGGCACCGGGATAAGCTACAACCATTCATACACGACAGCAGGCCAAACGCGTATCGTGACCCTGCCGGTCGGGTACGGCGACGGATACAGCCGCTTCCTGTCAAACCGGGGCGAGGTGGCCATTAGGGGAAAGCTGTATCCCGTCGTGGGAACGGTTTGCATGGACCAGGTCATGGTGGACATCGGCATGGACGGAAGCGCCTATAACGGCGACGACGTGCTTCTTTTCGGCGAGATGAATGGCTCCGTCATCCCGCTGGAATCCTTATGCGGGAAGATAGGAACAATTACTTACGAATTTTTATGCACATTGAGCCTGCGGGTGCCGCGGATTTATGTGGATTAAAGAGATAGCATGAGGATTTATCCAGGGGTCAGAGTAAAATTCAACCGATAGTTATCGGTAAACACCGGTTCAGATTAAACTGGAAGATAAATCACCTGCCACCGATTGTTATCGGTATCCCTGAAATCCCCGGGGTCAGAGCAATATTAAAAATTATCCACCATCTGATAAATTCGGGTTCAAACACGCTCTTTCTCCCCCCTGAGAACCTTGATTTTTCCGAAAACATAGGGAGCCCCGAAGGAGCACCAGAATCCGATGCACCAGTAACGGAAAAATCCCGCGGCCGCGCTGTCGGGCAATAGGGACCTTAATCCGAAGCGGATGGCCGCTAACACGGTAATGCCGATGGTGATTTTTGCAACCTGACAGGGTATCCTGTTGCGCGGATTGAACTGTATCCGTTCTTCCGCGAGAAGGGCGCCGATCAGGAAACCGGATGCCGCTCCCATGGTGGTGTTGAGATAATGCCCCGGTACAATGATATATATAATGACTGGAATGATTAGCAGGATGGCAACCGCAATAATCGGGCTGATGGAACGGTAATGCTTCTCGGCCATGAATGATGCAGGTATGACAATAACTATACAGAGGATGCCAAGAACCAGGCCGCCCAGGATATCGCCTAGGTAGTGGACCCCCAGGTAGAGGCGGGAGTATGAAACAATAATGATCATTGCGACACAGACAGTTTTTACCGTTTTATTACCCGTGACGGCCAGGATGCTTCCCCAGAAGCCGACCGCCCCCTGGGCGTGTCCGCTGGGAAAACCGGGTCCCCGCGGCATGTGCCGCGTCGCCAGTTCCTGGATGCCGGGGAGGAGATTGGCCTGGTCAGGCCGCGGGTGATTGAAGAAGCATTTCAGCGAGTCGTTGACCGTCATGGCGGTGAGGTACACGGCCCCGATATAAAGTGCGCGCCGGCGGTCCCAGCACCAGTAGAGCACCGGGATGGCCATCATGTAGAAGATTGCGCTTCCCGTCCATGTTATCCCCAGCATGAGATAATCCAGCCATGAACCGGCGAATATGTGGATACTGTTAAGGATATCTTCCCCGAATAGAACGGTGCTGGCAAATAGTGATTTCATGGCTTTCCGTTTTATTTTACCTGGCGCATGCGCTGTCCGTAGTGTAACTTCAGAATTGATCTTTGAAACGGCGCGATAGAAAGTCAAGAGCAATTAATTTCAGGACGGTTGGCCGGTATGTAAAAAAACCAGATTTTCTATTGACAATAATGGTCATCTCGATAATTGTGCTGTATATTGTTGAATAGGAATACCGATTATATAGTAGGAACAATAACTGGTAGCAATGATGAAATACATGATGGCGTCACTTCTAAACCTGCTTCTCGGCCTGTTGTTATCACTGGAGGATTTCCTCCCCGGCCATGTTTTGTGATGCCTGCTTGAAAACTGATACAAGTAAAAGCCGTCACAGAATGTGGCGGCTTTTTTTATGTAATGACATGAATTATAGAAACGGATTTTTACAGGCAGGTGATTGAATGGATAATTATTGCACTATTCTGATTCCGGGGAGGTGGCGGGGTGTATCCCCCTGGTTGCTTGAGAGATTATCATAGCCTTCATGTCAACCAACCACTTTCAAAGGAGAAATACCATGGCAGATATTAATAAAGATAAAGTCGTAATTTTCGATACAACGCTCCGTGACGGGGAGCAGTCACCCGGTTTTACCATGAATATGAAGGAAAAAATCATCTTTGCGGACCAGTTGATCAAGCTTGGCGTTGACGTTATCGAGGCGGGGTTTCCCATTGCTTCCGATGGGGATTTCGAGGCGGTGAAGATGATCGCCGACAGGGCCCGCGGCGTGCAGGTCGCGGGACTGGCCCGGGCGAACCAGAAGGATATAGACACGGCCTGGAAGGCGATACAGGGGGCGGAAAATCCCCGCATCCATACATTTATCTCGAGCTCCGACATCCATATCCAGCTCCAGTTCAAGAAGACCCGGGAGGAGGTGCTGAAGCTGGCCATAGAAGCGGTGCAGTTAGCCAGGAGCTACACGAAAAATGTCGAGTTTTCCCCGATGGACGCCACGCGGAGCGACCCGGCGTTCCTGGCGGAAATGGTCCACGCAGTGATCGAGGCGGGTGCCGCGACGGTCAACATCCCGGACACGGTGGGGTACGCAATACCCTCCGACTTTAACCGTCTCATACACTATCTCTTTGAGCATGTCTCCAATATCGGCAATGCCATTGTATCCGTCCACTGCCACAACGACCTGGGCCTGGCAGTGGCTAACTCAATCGCCGCAATCGAGGCGGGAGCCCGGCAGGTCGAGTGCACGGTTAACGGCATCGGCGAGCGGGCGGGAAACACCTCGATGGAGGAGATCGTGATGGCGATACGCACCCGTGGCGACCTCTTCAATGTCCGGACCGGCATCAACACGAAGCAGATCGTGCCCACGAGCCGGCTCCTGACGAATATCACCGGCGTCTCGGTCCAGCCCAACAAGGCAGTCGTGGGAAGCAACGCCTTCGCCCATGAATCGGGTATCCACCAGGACGGCCTTCTGAAAAACACCATGACCTACGAGATCATGAAGCCCGAGGA